>JAGCRL010000239.1 GCA_017964705.1 Alphaproteobacteria bacterium | reverse complement strand
TTATAACTGGATGAAAGATAACCTCGGATACAATCGTCTGCAAATGGGCGGACAAGGCGGTATTATTGCTAATGTTTTAGCTCTTCTAGGAATTAAGAAAGTTGTCGCACACACTAATTCTCATCCGGCTTTACAAGCTAAACAGTTTTTGGATTTAAATAATTTGTATGCTGTAGATGACGCAGGAGATTTAAAGAAAGCCTCTAATGTTTCTAGGCTAAATGACCAACCTTTAATTCATTGGATTATTGAATTTGATAAAGGCGACAGCTTTAAGATAGAAAATCAAGAATTTACCTGCCCAAAATCTAATCGTTTTATTGCAACATATGATCCGCTTAATATGAATTTGGTCATAAATAAACATTTTATTTCATATCTAAACCAAAATAAAATTCAATATTTACTTATTTCTGGATTTCACCCTTTATTATCTGAAAATAATGGAGTTAAACTAATTAAAAATGCTGCCGGTATGATAAAAAAATGGCATCAAAACAATCCTGAAATGATTATGCATTTAGAAATAGCTTCTACTCAAGATAAAATTATCAGAAAAGCAATTTTAGAGCATATTTTACCGCTTATGCAATCAGCAGGGCTAAATGAAAGAGAAACAATTGATTTACTGGAAGTAATGGGAAAAACAGATTTAGCCCAAAAAATTGAACAAGAAACAACGGCGGTTCATTTGTTTGAGGCAATTAGATTCTTAAAAGAAAAATTTGAACTTCCACGTTTGCAATTACACATGTTTGGGCTATATTTGACTATTCAAGATGAAACGTTTCCTTATTCTGCAGAGCAGAATATTAAAGGAATGATGACCGCAGCAGTTGTTTCATCCGGCAAGGCATTGTTAGGTAAACTTGAAAAATATGACAATCTTACGCAAACACTTGATAAAGAGGTATCAGATATCGGCTTAAAAGAACTAATATCCCTTGCTAATATGTTAAATAGTCCGGAACTGGCAGAAACCGGAATATGCAAAAAAGATAATTTACATATTAGTGCTGTGCCTACAATCTTAATTGAGCATCCAAAGTCTTTAGTTGGTATGGGAGATACAATTTCTTCTGTTTCGTTAGTTGCCGGAAGATAAGTTTAATATCATTAAAAAAATCACCTGGTTTCCAGGTGATTTCTCTTTTCCGCGTTTATACATTACCACAACGGAACACATATTTTCGTATGTGAGAGTTATAAGGGAATAGAAATGAGTACCCTCAAGCCTCCTAATTCACTATCTGTTAATTCTATTTTTCCTCCATGAGAGGTAATAATATCACGAGCAATTGATAAACCAAGCCCCACACCGCCTGTTTCTTTGTTACGTGATTCATCTAAACGATAAAAAGCTTTAAAAACATCTTCGCGTTTATCTTCAGGAATTCCCGGTCCGTCATCATCAACAGTTATCTCAAGTTTATTATTATTACTTTCTAGACCGACAGCAATAGTCTTTCCGTAATTAAAGGCGTTAGATATAATATTTGTAACAGCTCGTTTTAGAGCTTGTTCTCTTCCTTGTATAGCACTTACCTGGTCATTTGTTGAGTAACGTATCATCGCTTTACTATTTCTGAATTTATTGATAATACTCAATATTAGTTCATTCATATCAACAAAAGTACTCTTTTCTCCGCCTTCACCGGAAACAAAAGCTAAATATCCGTCTAACATTTTTTCCATTTCATTGATATCTTCAATAAATTCATGATTTTCTGGATTATCCGGTAACATCGCTAATTGTAATTTCATACGTGTCAGTGGTGTGCGTAAGTCATGAGAAACACCGGCTAACATTTGAGTACGCTCTGAAATTTGTTTTAAAATACGCTCTTTCATTTTAATAAAAGCAATTCCGGCTTTTCTAACTTCTGAAGAGCCATAAGGCTTAAACGGCGTGTTTATACCTTTACCGAAATCTTCTGCAACTTGAGCCAATGTTGCAATAGATCTAACCTGAATACGTAAAAATAAAGTAGCAACTAAAAATAGTAAGATAGAAGTTGCAATCATCCACGCTAAAAAGCCGAAAAGAGAACTGCTGAAAATATTTTTGGTTGAAGTATTGAAACGATAAAGTCCGTTTTTAGCTTCTACTAATATAACAACATCTTCTCGGCCGTTATCTAAATAAACATTAGTTAGATTTTTAGGGAATTTTTGGTGCAGTGATTGCTCTAGAAGTCCTGTAACTAGTTTATATTCTTTACCATAATGAGTGTTAGTCTTAATATTAAGACTTTCCTCTTCATTAGTAATCAAATCAAACTTTATTCCATAATTTTTTTCATAAAGATTCTGAATCTCTGGTAAGATATCCGGATTATTCGTTGTTAAGTTGATAGCAGAAGCAACGTTATTAGAGAGGTTATTAGATAAACGTTTTCCAACTTTTTCCCAGTTGCCGTTCCAAAAAGCAATTACCAATACAACCTGAACCAATATCAAAGGAATGAATATTAACAACATTGTACGGAAAAATAAAGTATTGGGCATTATTTTTAATTTCAAATACTTTAATATTTTTTCCATTTTATTTGGTAATTTTATATGCATTTTTTACTCCTTTATTCAGAAATTAACATATACCCTTTTCCGCGAACTGTTTGTAGATAACGTGGATTCTTAGTATCTACTTCAATCTTTTTACGTAATCTGGTAATTTGTACATCCACAGTACGTAAACTTTCTTTACTACCTAAAAGACTGGCCAATTCTTCTCGAGTATGAACCTCTCCGGGATTCTTACCTAATTCACTAAGTAGTAATCTTTCTACAGGTGTAATGTGAATGATTTGTCCCTGATTATCTAATAATTCGCCACGATTAATATCATAACTTACATTATAAAATCTAAGCTTACCAGCTTTTTCTTTTATTTCTTGTGTTCGTTTCAAAATATTATTTATACGAAGCACTAGCTCTTTAGGTTCAAAAGGCTTCGGGATATAATCATCTGCGCCAATCTCTAATCCACTCACTCGATCAGCAGCTTCTCCCATGGCGGTTAACAAAATAACAGGAATCAAATTACCTTGCTTTCGTAACTTTTGCAGAAATTCTGTTCCGGTTACTTTAGGCATCATAATATCTACAATCAATAAATCAAAAACGTAAAAACTTAAGAAATCTTCAGCTTTCGAAGCATCTTCAGCTGCCGACACTAAAAAACCTTGCTCCCTTAAATACCGTTGAAGAAGATTCCTTAAGCGAGTATCATCATCCACAACTAAAATATGTTTCGGAGCTTCTGGCATGAAACACTCCTACTTGGAAGATGTCTTTTTAACAGTTTTCTTTGAAGTAGATTTTGTTACCTTTTTCTTCTCTACGGAAACACTTTTTTCTGCCACAGGTTTAGGATCATTTTCTGCTTTGATGTAATTTAAGCTCTTTTCAAAATATTGATAGCCGGTAATAAATGTTAATATTCCGGCAACCCAAAGCAAAATCTCACCTAATTCACCCCAAATGAACCATCCTTTAAAAAACAACATAGATAAGGCGGTCATTTGAAAGCCTGTTTTCCATTTAGCTAAGCGTGTTACTGGTAAGCCAACATTTACTTCACGTAAAAATTCTCGTAAACCGGCCACCAATAACTCTCGGCACAAAATAACGAACACAGGAATATAACTGATAGGATGAATGGCATTAGGTTTTGCTAAAAATACAACAAGAGCTGATGCGACCAAGAGTTTATCTGCAATAGGATCCAACAAACGTCCAAAAGCAGAAACTTCTCCACGCGCACGAGCAAGCTTTCCATCATAATAATCTGTGATAGAAGCGGCAATAAACAAAACGCCTGCTAGATAATTGATGAAACAACAATTAACATAAACAGATAAAAATATTAACGGAATAACCGCAATTCTGGATAGCGTAAGTAAATTTGGCAAATTATACACGACCATATTCCTTTCTAATAATTAAAGCACTATTTATATTTGATAATAATGATATTTTTTATTTATGGAAGTAATTATAAATGTTTTCAGCTGTTTTTTTACTAATTCCATTAATTTTGGCAATATCAGAAACAGAAGCATCTTTAATGGCCGCAACCGAACCAAAATGATTTAACAAGTCTTTTTTGCGTTTGCTACCAATTCCTTCAATTTCATCTAGATTAGATTTCACCATAGATTTTGCACGTTTTTTACGATGAGTACCGATTGCAAAACGGTGTGCTTCGTCACGAAGTTTTTGTAAGTAGAAAGCAATTGCCGAACGATAAGGCAAAGCAAAACTTTCCTGTCCTAACTGATGATAAAATTCTTTACCGGCATTACGATCAACCCCTTTTGAAATAGCAATAATGCGGATATTTTCAAGATTATAATCTTTTAAACATTCATGTACGGCATGCAATTGCCCCAAACCGCCATCAAGCAAGATGACGTCAGGTTTGTTCTCTTCACTCATATGATCAAAGCGGCGTTTTAAGACTTCTTTCATCATAGCAAAATCATCATTAGTTATTTCAGGATTCTTAATGTTGAATGTGCGATATGATTTTTTATCAAATCCGTCAGGTGTTGCAACAACCATTGCACCAACAGCATAACTTCCCTGAATATGGGAGTTATCATATATTTCTATACGTTTAGGAATGTGCGGAAGATTGAAATATTGAACCATTTCCCTTAAATTATCTTGAATGTTTTTATTTTCTGCAAAATGTCTTTCCAATGCTGCAATCGAATTTTTACGAGCATTTTCAATCAATTTATAATTATTTC
>JAGCRL010000238.1 GCA_017964705.1 Alphaproteobacteria bacterium | reverse complement strand
GGTGATACTATCTTCTTTTATGACTGTTTCTATAAGTAAATGTGCGAATTCTCCCTGATTTAATCTGGAAAGAGAGCGTGAAGACATATTAACCAAATAGCCGACACCGTTAACATCAATAATACAGCAGTCTTCGCCGATGTTATCAATAATTCCCTTTAATTTTGCTATCATTATCTATACCCTTTTTTATTTTGAAGATAGTTTATATGAGATATCACATCTCTTCAAGAGTTTTTTTGATAATACCCCTTTTTTTCGTAAACTTAATGGTTATATCTCTGAAGTGTTTAATTTATAACCAAAGGGTAAAAGATGAAAAAAAATATGATGTTTGTTTTAGTGGTTTTAAGTTTGTTTGGTATTGAACAAGCAAAAGCCGTTGATGACTATCAAAATTTTAAAAATGAACTTATGAAAAAATATGACTTTGATTATAGTATAGATGCCTCTCTTTTGGGGCAAAGAACTTCTCCAAATGGTGAAAACAATGCTGTGCAAGCTTATATTTATCCGTCTTTTCAATGGACAATGCTAGATAATCGTTATGGTACGGGAACACTTAATTTTGCTTATACAATTATTCGCTATGGTAATCACAATGCAAGTGATATCGGGAATAATGCCGGAATGGTGACACCAATTAATGATTATCCTGATAAAGATAATGAATTTAATGAGCTTTATTATACTCATCAAATGGGTGGAAGATGGAGTTGGTTGACACTGGGATTAGGACAATTTCCGATTTATAATTTTGATGGAACAGAGTATGACGCTAATCAGCAAATTAATTTTTTGAATGAGGCACTATCTCAAAATGCTTCAGCGTCTTATACACAAGCAGGTTTAGGGGGTTATGCGCAAATTTCACCGAATGAGGATTGGAGTTTTGCTTTTGGTGGGCAAAACGGAACAAATATTGATGCAAAAAGTGTGCGTTTCAATCAGCTTAATGAGGCACATTATACAACATTCGGTTATTTAGCTTATACGCCGACAATTAAAGGTTTGGGAGAAGCGGAATATTCTGTTTTAGTCTATAATCAGCCATGGGTGAAAGAACAAAAAGAAACAACAAACGGATGGTCTTTAAATTGGTCACAAAATGTTGGTGAAAAGTGGGGCTTTTTTGCAAGATTAAACGAAACGAGCGGAAGCGTTGAAGAAATACGACAATCATGGGTGTTAGGCGGGGTTTATAATAATCCGCTTAATCGCAATAGTTTAGACCAAATCGGTTTGGCTTATGCCTATAATAAACTTGATAAAAAGGCGGTTTGTGAAAAATTAGAGCATAAGGCTGAGCAGGTGATAGAGGCTTATTGGGCTTGGGGAATAGGTGATATGCTAACCATTACACCTGATGTGCAGATGTATATTCATCCGGCGCTTAATCGAAAGTCTGATTATGGGTTTGCGACGAGTGTCAGAGCTACGGTAATGTTTTAAATACAGTGTTAAACAAAGACACAGCTATCACCCGGGAAGGGTGAGAGCTGTTTCTTTGTAATTAGAAAATCATTAGCGCAAACGCCACAGCGGTGGTAGCTATTGCTATGATTTCTGTTAATGTGTTTCCGGAGGCCTCTTCATCTTCGTCATTGATGAGGAAATATTCTCCATCAATTTGGTGGTCTATTTCCTCTAGAGGGGTATATTGAACGCTATTCTCATATCCTCCATCTATGACCATGACGTCAGAGTCACCCTCACCCTTACCCTCATCGATGACAATGACATCTGTGTCAATGTTGACAACTACTTCACTGTTGACGGTTGAGGGGTCGGTAACAATGACATCTAGGGCCTCTTTGTCGAGAACGATGATGTCTTGGTCGTCTTCGTTGAGGACCATAACATCTGCATCAGTGGTAACTCCGTTGATTTTTTCCTCATCTTCAATGATTGCGAAGAGAGGCGCGCTGCTGTTAGCAGCATAGTTGTTCTTTTTCATGTTTGTTTTTTTAGTGGTTAGATAAAGTGTATGTATATATTCAGATTATACATAACTCTGTTTGAAGCTTCCCTCCAAAAACAAAATCACGATAATTTTTAAATAATACATACACATAATACTTTTTTTTACAATATAAGTATATCATATTTTCAAGAGATTTTCAATGAAAAGCGGATAGAATAAAGAGCTAAAGACGTTTTTAAATACGGTGTTTTTTCTCTTATATTTTAAATAGATAAAAATCTCTGTGTATTAGTTAAATTTCTTGCTGTTTATTCATTAAAAAATGGTAATAATCAAGTAAATTTGATTTGAACGAAAAAAGGATAAAATTATGCGCAAATTGTTTTTGTTAGTATTGCTTTTAAGTATTTCAGCCTGCCAATCTAAGCAGGTGATCGTTCCAGCTGTTGTTCATAATGTAGAAACAACAAAAGAAGTTGTGGTTGAAAAATCTCATCTGCCGATTATCGGAGAGGTAGAGCCAATTTATTTTTTGCCAATGAAATCTCCTTTTTATGCGAGAATAGATACAGGGGCAACAACATCTTCATTGGATTGTAAAGACATTGAACCATTTGAGCGTGATGGTGAAAAATGGGTTGCTTTTAAGCTGGTTAATCGTAAAAGCGGGGAAGAACATGTTTTTGAAAAGAAAATAGAACGCGCATTTAAGGTGCGTCGTTCTGGTGATGATGAAAGACGTAAAGCCGTTAAAATGGATGTTAAAATGGGAAAAGAAACTTTTAGTGCCGTCTTCTCCATCGCTGATCGTAGTAGTTTTGATTATCAGGGACTTATCGGAAGAAATATTTTAACCGGACGTTTTATTGTTGATACATCAACATCTTATACTTTGAACTAAATTAAAAGGCGACGATTATGAAATTAAAGAATTTGTTTACAGTAAGAAAGGTTTTAAGCTATCTTTTAGTTTTATCAATAGTTTATGCTGCTTATGGTATTTATTATAAAATTAAATATTGGGGTTTTTCTGCATCACCAAAAGAAGTTACCGATGTTTGGCGTATTGATGCTCGGGTATCTTTTAAACCTGTTAGCGATAAGATTCGTGTAGTTTTGAGTGTTCCGGGAGAAAATGAAAACTTTAATATCTTGGGTGAAGAGATTGTTGCTAATGGTTATGATGTTGTCCAAGATAAAAAAAACAATCAAGTGATAATGAGTGGGAGAAACAAAAAGGATAAGCAAGTTCTTTATTATCGTCTCAATATTTATGAAGATACTAAAAATAATCAACTGAACAAAAGTGCTCCTGCTAATTCAGAACGACCACTACTTTCTGAAGAAGAACAAATTCAAATGCGTCAAATTTGGGAATTAGCACAGCAACAAGAAGGGGATAAAGTTCAAAAGGTTATTTCCGTGGTTAATCAAGAAATGGCCAATCCTTCAATGAGTTTAATTTTGCCGGTTAAACATAGTTCAAAAGAAGTTGCCGAGAAACTCATTCAAATTTTGGCTTATAAACGTATCCCGGCCAGA
Source organism: Alphaproteobacteria bacterium (assembly GCA_017964705.1). Lineage (GTDB taxonomy): Bacteria > Pseudomonadota > Alphaproteobacteria > RF32 > CAG-239 > CAG-267. The sequence goes on along the minus strand of JAGCRL010000238.1, from coordinate 1,512 downwards.
ATTGCTCGTGCAATTAAACTGGAAGAAGGTAAAAAAACAGAACGTCCGGATATTAAACTTGAAGCATATATTAATAATAGTTGGAATTTGTATGATATTAATAGCGGAAAAATAGGACTGCCTAAAAAATGGGTTATTTTTCAACGTGGCGGTGTTTCTCTATTGGATGTCCGCGGTGGTGAAGATTCTAAAGTTATGTTTTCTGTGATGAAATCTGTTGCCACACCAATGAAGATGGCGGCATATCGTGCTAAAGCCAATAATAAATTGGGCAATTATCAGTATTCAATTTATACTTTGCCGTTGTTAGAGCAAAACACACTTAAATGGTTGATGATTTTCCCTTTAGCTATATTGGTTGTGGTGTTGCTGCGTAATGTTATTGGTGTTTCTACAATGGGAACTTTTACACCGATGTTATTGGCAATGTCTTTAGTTAAAACCGGATTTTTCCCAGGTTTGATATGTTTTTCGATAATGATCTTTTTGGGGTTGTTAATGAGAGCGTTGGTTGCAAAACTTAATTTGTTGCTTGTTCCCAGAATCTCTTTTGTAGTTATTTTTGTTATTTTGCTTATTCAGCTGTTAACAGTTGTCGGGTATCGATTAGATTCAAGCTTGGTTGGCTCTGCAATTTTCTTCCCGATTATTATTACAGCATGGATTATTGAGCGCGCTTCTATTACATGGGAAGAAGAAGGTGCTCGTAATACAATACAAGAGATTTTTAATACTCTTCTAACAGCTGTTGTTACATATTTTGTTATCAGCAATGACTATGTTCGTCATATTATGTTTGCGTTTAATGAACTGAATATAGTTATAATGTTTATAGTTATGTTGCTGGGTACTTATACCGGTTATAGATTAACCGAAATCACAAGGTTTGCTTCTTTAGTTAAAAAGGATGATTAAAATGTTTACTTGGCTAAAAACAGCAAAACAGCTTCGAGAAAATGGTGTATTGGGAATGAATGACCGTAATTATTCGGTTATCTCTAAATATAATGACCGTTCTCTTTATACATTGGTTGATGATAAGGTTAAAACCAAACGATTGGCTAATAATATTAATATTAACACTCCTAAAATGATAGGGATTATTGAGCATCAGTATGAAGTTAATAATCTTTTGAAAATAGTAGAAGGTTACAAAACTTTTGTGATTAAGCCTGCGCATGGTAGTGGTGGTAAGGGCGTTTTAGTTATTAAAGAATATGACGGAGATAAATTTTATAGTGCTTCAGGAGAGGTGCTGACTTTTAAGGATATTTATCAGCATGTTTCTAATACACTTAGCGGATTGTTTTCTCTCGGTGGTCGTTATGATGTGGCTTTAATTGAAGAAACGGTTAACTTTAGTGATGTGTTTAAAAACTTCAGTTATCACGGAATTCCTGATGTTCGAGTTATTGTATATAAGGGTTTTCCGGCGATGGTTATGATGCGGTTGGCAACAAAAGAATCAGACTTTAAAGCCAATTTACACCAAGGCGGTGTCGGGGTCGGATT
>JAGCRL010000029.1 GCA_017964705.1 Alphaproteobacteria bacterium | reverse complement strand
TTCCAGAACTTGAATTTGAGCCAAGTGAAATTCGTGTTTATCCGCAAAAAGAACTTTTATCTCACGTGCTTGGTAATACCGATATTGATAATGAAGGTATTGCCGGATTGGAAAAATCTTTAAATGGGCGACTTAACAGTTCAACAAAAGATTTGCGCTTAACAATTGATTTAGGTGTACAATATGCCGTGCGTGATGAGCTTATCAAAGCAAAAGAAAAATTTATGGCCGAACGAGCGACCGCTATTGTTATGGATATTAATACATCTGAGATTATTGCCTTATCTTCTGTGCCGGATTATGACTTAAATAAAAGAGATTTTACTGATCCTGATATTAAATTTAATTTTGCAACCTTAGGTGTTTATGAGGCCGGATCTGTTTTTAAGGTATTTAATACAGCACTGGGTTTAGATAGCGGGAAAATTAAGATTACAGATAGTTTTGATGCTACCAAGCCGCTTAAAATGGGATGGCACAAAATTACGGATTATCGGGTTCCGGCAAAATGGTTGACAGTTGGTGAAACACTTATTTATTCTTCTAATATCGCTTCAGCTTTGATGGCTTTGCGGGTAGGAAAAAAACTTCAAATTCAATTTTTCAAGAATATGGGTTTCTTTGATAAAATTGAAAATTTGGAGATTTATGAAAAAGGACGCCCTCTTCATCGTAGTGAAAAAACTTGGCAGGAGGATACTGTAGCCACTGCTGCTTACGGATATGGAATTTCGGTTACTCCGCTGCATATTATTACTGCTTTTTCTGCAGTTTTAAATGGCGGACTTTATACTCCACCAACACTTATTCAAGAAAATACTTTTAGAAAGACTCGACGTGTTATTTCTAAACAAACTTCTATGGATATGCGCAAACTTTTACGTGATGTTGTTATATTCGGTTCCGGTAAAAATGCTAATATTGCCGGATATGAGGTTGCCGGCAAAACTGGGTCTGCTAATAAATTGGATAAAAACGGACGTTATATTCAAGGACAAAACATTACTTCATTTGTTTCGGCTTTTCCTGTTTCTGACCCTAAATACACAGTTATGGTTATTATTGATTATCCTAAACCGCTTAAGGAGACCTATGGATTTGTTACATCAGGATGGAATGCCGTTCCTACCGGAGGAAAGATTATTACGCGAATCGCACCGCAGTTAAATGTGCAGCCAAACTTTGATGTTGATGCTCAAAGAGAGAAAATTTTGAAAAATTATGGCCTATAAAACCAAAGATTTAGAATTTTTTTGTATTAAATAATGAGTTTTATACACAAAAAGTTTAGTTTGTTATTGAAAAATTTACTTTTATCCCTTAGATTGGTTCTGTCTAGTTGAGTCGAGTGCTCTAATTTTAGGGTTCTTTGTATTCAATTGAAGAAATTTTAACCATATGGAGAAAATAAATGAAGAAATTTTTAAGCTTGCTTTGTGCAGTTGTTTTATTGTCAGGCTGTTCTACAACAAGTAGCTGGTTTGGTGGTAGTGATTGCCAATCTAAACTCGCTCGTGAATTTAGTGACAGTGGATATGATATCGTTTACTTTGCATTTGATAGCTCTGCTTTATCTTCTGAAGCTGTTGCCACTCTTGACAATCAAGCTGCATGGTTGAAGAAGAACTCAAATGTTAAAGCTGTTATTCAAGGTTACTGCGATAAGAGAGGTACTGCTGAATACAACCTAGCTTTGGGTGAACGTCGTGCTGAAGCTGTTAAACAGTATTTAGTATCTCAAGGCATTAGCGAAGACAGACTTGCTACAGTTTCTTATGGTAAGGAATATGCATATCCTGGTGATACCGAAGAAGCTTATGCAAAGAGCCGTCGTGGTGTAACTGTTGTTGAATTAAGCAAGTAATTTAATTTAACAGGATTAAAAAAAACGTATTCGCAAGAATACGTTTTTTTATCTAGTTGATAAGCTAAATTATTTGCTTAATTCAACAACTGTTACGCCACGACGGCTCTTTGCATATGCTTCTTCTGTATCGACAGGGAATGCATATTCTTTGCCGTAAGAAAC
>JAGCRL010000028.1 GCA_017964705.1 Alphaproteobacteria bacterium | reverse complement strand
ACTATCTTTATAAAGAAAAAATTTGGTACACAGATGAAGGACTGGAACCTTTGGAAAATAAAGATGATGGTTATCGTTTTAAAATATTTAATAGTTTAATTGACAGTATGCGCAGCTTCGCCTTAACGTTTAATTCCGACATCAAATTTTTCAATATTTGGGATGCCAGAGCTCAAATTGCTACCAGACAAAAACACATGATGGGAGAAACAATTGCATATGCTATGGCTAATTGTTCCTCTTTACCGAATTTTGCCGGAATATTAAATTACACCACCGCTTTCTATGACTTAGTTGCCATAGATATGGGACATTTAAAAAGACTAGATAAATCAACCGACACAACACTCACCACAGAATAAGGAAAATATGATGTTTTTCAGCTTAAATAAAAAATTCTTTTTTACAATTACCGCCTTTTTTCTTTTATGTTCTGGTATCTTTATAATCATCTTTGACGGCATAATCGGTAAACGTATTCGCGCCGAACACAATGATATCACCTCAAGAAATCAATATGTTATTCAACTCTTAAATGAAAACATCACCTTAAAAAAAGAGCTCAGAGAATTAACTCCATCAAAAGAAAATGAGTTTATCGCAAACTTAAACCAACAACAAGAAGAACTTTCCAAAGAGCGAAAACTAAATGAAGAACTAACCCAAAATTACAATGAAAAATATACAACTTTAGTAGAAAGTCTAAGAATTATCTGTTTAGGAGCTATATTAACTTTTATTTCTTATATAATTTTATGGTTTTTATTACGTCGATGGGTTATTGCACCATTAGATAAATTAACCTTACTTTCCATCGCTGTGGCCAATGGCGATTTTTCACAACGTTTCAAAATCAAAAAAAATCATATCACTGATGAATTTGACGTTCTAATGAAAACCATTAACTTCATGCTTGATAATCTTGAAAGCAACATCAATGAAATTAAGCAAACCGAAACTTTTTTACAAAATTTAATTGATGCCTTACCTGATGCTATTCGTATTATTGATGAAGATTATAATATTGTACTTTCAAATAAAACTTATACCGAACATACTCAACATAAAGAACTATTTGCCGCCAAAAAATGTTATGCCAGCTATAACAAAAATGCAGATTGCCCTTGCAACCCGCTACAGTACCTTTGCCCCTTGCAAGAATTTAAGAAAAACAACAAAATTAACACCATAAAATTAATTCACAGCATCAATGATAAACCATATTCTATTAACTCAGCACGCATTATATTAAACGGCAAAGAAGCAATTGTTGAATCTATCCGCGATTTGAGTGAAAACATTCATTATTCTCATCAACAAAAAATTTCATCTCTCGGATTTTTATCAACCTCATTAGCGCATGAAATGAAAAACAATCTTGGTGCTATCAACTTGATATTAAGCGGAATCTTACAAAAATATTATAACAAAAAGGATCAAAACTCAGAGGAAAAAAATTACCTTGAAATGATTTCAACGCAAATTATCGAATGTCTTAAAGTGCCGGAACGATTACTTAAACTGGCACGCAGTAATGATCAAACCATCGGAGATTTTAATGTTACAACTTGTATTAACGACATTTTATCCCTATTAGATTACGAAATTAAACGCAAAGGAATCTCTGTGAAAACAAATTATACCAAAGAAAAAGAAACTTTGTGGGGCAATGAAACAGATTTTAAGATGATCATCTTAAATTTAGTTCAAAATTCAATCAAAGCCATGCCCAATGGTGGTAATTTAGAAATTAGAACAACCGTACAGAAAAAAAATTTGGAGCTTTCTGTAAAAGATAGTGGTTGCGGTATTCCTGAAGCAAATCTCAAACATATATTCGAACCGTTTTATACCTCTTCATCAGAACCGGAAAAAAGAGGAACCGGATTGGGCCTGGCAATCGTCAAAGACATTGTTAATCAGTTTAATGCCAAAATTACAGTAGAAAGTGTTATAAATTCTGGCTCTTGTTTCAAAATATCCTTTCCCAATAAAAAAGCATAAAAAATTCTTGTAAAAAAATATTTTGCGGTATATATAGCAAAAAAAGAATATTTAAAGGATTACAAATGAGTAAAGAAGAACTGCTTGAATTTACAGGCGATGTTATTGAAAAGTTGCCCAATGCCATGTTTCGAGTACGCTTGGAAAATGGTGTTGAAATATTGGCACACACCGCTGGCAAAATGCGTAAATTCAGAATAAGAATTATGGTCGGTGATAAGGTAGATATTGAAATGACACCTTATGATTTGACAAAAGGGCGTATAACTTTCCGCCACAAGGATTAATAAAGCCCATAAAGATTAAAGCCATCAAAATAGATGGCTTTTATTTTTTTACTTTTTGATAATCTCTATCTTCGCATTTTATAAAAGCTTTAGAGATTTAACATCTACAATTTTCACACCATCGTCATCATCCACTTCTCCAAAAATAACAACCTTATCCTTGGGTGAAACAATTTGCCCTTGCCAAATTTTATCTTCAATTTCAACAGGTATTGTATTTGTTCCATCTGTAAAATGATATTCTTCTTTGTTAATACGTTTTGTAATATATCCCTGCATAGTAACATAAGTATCTGCCGGTTGTTTTTGAACCATGGCAACAGACATCGGCATCACGGCTGAATCCATAAATCCGCCTTTAACTTGATGTTTTGCCGCTTTTAAACAATAGTCACAAGAACACTCTTGCCCGGCAAAAGCCGTTGCACTTAACAATGTTACACTCATAAGTAAAAACATAACTCTTTTCATATCTATCTCCTAAAATTAACCATAAAATATATAAAAAGAGTTCAAAATTTTTCAATATAACCTTGTTACTGAATAAGTTTCACATGATCTCCTACTTGAATATCATGTGATTTGACTTCTCCGCCATTAATTTCCAACACATAACAAACCGGCGCAACAGCTGTAATGAGTTCAAGCGATAAAGGTTTTGTATTTTCATGAATATCAACAATTTTCAATGCACAATCTATAAAAAGCATATCTAATGAAATGTATGTATTTTTCATCCACATAGAAATTTTTCGAGCTTCTCCAAAATCAAACAACATACCTTGATCTTGCGGAAGCTGTTTAACAAACATCAAACCTTTTTGGAGCTCTTGTTTAGTTTTCATAACCGGAGCTTGATAAAAAACTTTATCCTCAACCCAAACTGTAGCCGCTTTACAATTATACGCAAATAAAAAGAAAATTAATGCTAAAAAATATCGCATAACCTATCCCCTAAAATTTACCATATATTAGAAATTTAAGACTACACTGTCAAGAGGTTAATCGTGTAAAGATAGCTCATGGCAACAATATTAAAAACATTAAAAATAACTTCAACGGAAATAAAACTATGGTTTTATGCATTCATTACATTATGCCTGTTTTTTTCTCCTTTATTATTTAATTTTATTTGGGGAAATCATGATTGGCTACCTATAATAAACGACAACAATTTATCTTCCGGACTAATTGAAGGAAGATTTAGCCAATATCTTCTATTAAACATCTTTTTAATGGGAAAAGTGTTACCTATATTAAATACCCTTTTGGGACTTGCATTATACTCTTTGGCTATAATTTTATTAACCACACGCTTTTTTAAATTTAACACCAACCAGCAAACAATCATTATTATGGCTACAATAACTCTGCCTTACATAATAGAGATTCTTTACTTTCAATTTATTGTATTAAGCCAATTATCCTGGCCGCTGGTTATCGTATTATCATTATTGGCAGCACAAAAAGCAGTTGTTTCGCGTTATGCCATATTATATGAATTAATGTGCTTTTCTTTGATATTGTTGGCTGTCGGAGGCTACCCTCCTTGCATTAATTTATACATAACTGCAGCAATTTTACAAATAATAAAAGAAACAACTGTAGAGCTTGATTTTAAAAGTCTAATCAAAAAAATTTTATTTTATGCTGTTCCATCATTATGTGCTTTGTTCTTGTTATCATTAATCCACTTACAACTAAAAAAGAACGACTTAATGTTAGAATTATACAATAACCAACAAGCTCCTCTTAAAGAATATCTGTTAAAAATTATCCCGACCTTGCATTTATCTTTGCAAAGTTTTATCCAACCGCAACCATTTTTTAGCTTAAAATTTAAATTAATAACAGTTTTATGCTTATCTTTATCGGCCATAATAATCGTTATAAAATCTTCTTCCTGGCAACAAAAACTGTCTTCTGTATTAGGTATTATTATTTTATTGTTAGGCATAAAATTTGCCGCATGGCTAACACCTTCTAACGCTGATAATTATTTTTCAAAATATGATCCGGCTGATTTTATGGTTCGAATGGATTTCTATGCAATCCCTTGTCTAATTTTATTTTCATTAAACATTTTATCACATTCAACCAATCTCAGCAAAAATCTTAGTTATCTGCTTTCCGCAATTTTAATTTTGCTGAATATGAATTCTTGCTTAACCTTTACAAAAACTCATCTGTTAGGATTTAATGCAGAACTAAAACTCGTAGATCGCATAATTACACGCATACAAGAAAACCCGGCATATAACTCCTATACTTTATATAACATAACACAAACCGGAGAAATTTCCTTAAGACCAAGATTCTATCAACCGCAAACATTTGAAAAATATGGTTATTATACTTTAAACACCCCTTATACAAGATTTTGGATACCGCAAGAATATTATAATTTTTATTTACCAGCCCAAATGATAAAACAAAATGCACCTATTTCCCCCAAAGACATCCCTCAAGACATGGCAGCTTTCTTTGATAATAAAATATCATCCTGGCCGGCTATTGATTCTTTATATATCAATCCCCAAAACATCATCGTCGTTCTAAATAAAGAAGGCAAAGAATTGCTTGTAAATCAATTTAGAAAAATAAAAGGAAATACACCATGAAAAAAGACCAACGCAAACAATTTCTAAACCTGGACAAGATTGATTATAAAATTCTGTTAATTAGCTATCTGCTCATTAACTTAGCTTTTTTGTACCATAGTTTTAATTTTATGTGGGGAAACCATGATGTTGAATTT
>JAGCRL010000237.1 GCA_017964705.1 Alphaproteobacteria bacterium | reverse complement strand
TCTTAATAGCTTTAGGATCATTTTTCTCTTTAGCAGCTTCAAGATCTCTTTTAGCCTTCTCAAGTTTCCTCTTAGCTTCTTCTTGTTCTTCTAATCGTTTACTCCAGTCAATACGAGCCTTTGCAACTTTACGTTCATCTTTAGGCATAGCTTTTAATCTCTCTTTATCAGCTTTTCTTTGAGATTCTGCCAACTGTTTTTCTGTCGGAGCGGTTGCTAGTCTGAGCATTCTTGCTTGAGTAGGTTTCTGTGGCTCACCATTTTCTTTTTTAAATTCCAAATTAGTTCTAACACGCAAATCCGCTTGCTGAGCTAATTCTCTGGCCCTTTCTTCTGTTAATTGTACTTTTGTTGCCATGGTATTTCTCCAATATAAATCCATCCTATAAGCCTATATTAACATAAAAAAAAAGAACCTGCAATATTTTTCGGAATAAATTGCTAAAAATTTTGTTACAAATTTAATTCCACCAATAATTAGCGATATTTTAACACATAGAATACTATAATATCCTAAAACTGGGGGGATAAGATGAAGAAAATTTTAGTATATTTATTAATAGCACAATTTATAAATGTGGCGGCATCTTTTGCAGAAAATGTAAATCTTTTATCACCACGCTGGTGGCATAATGCAAAATTAGAGGATGTTGATAAAGTCATATCTCCAAATACAGATGTTAATATGCGCTCAAAAGACGGCATGACAATGTTAATGCTTGCCAGTATGACCAATAAAAATCCCGAAATGGTAGCAAAATTAATACATTTAGGGGCAAGTATTAATGCTCAAACCAGAGAAGGAATGACCGCACTAATGGGAGCAGCAGCAATGAATCCTAATCCGGAAGTGATAAAGTATTTGCTAAAATTCGGTGCTAACTTGGAAGCAACCGATAGAGACGGTGATACAGCTTTAATGTATGCTGTTGCAGAAAATGAAAATCCGATGATTTTATATCAGCTATTAGAAGCAGGTGCCAATATGAAAGTGCAGGATAATAAAAGGCAGACCCCCATATTGATAGCCAGTGAGTTAGCTAAAAACCCTGACATTATTACATTTTTAATAAAATATGGCGCAGATATTAATGCAGTTGATGAAGATGGAATATCTATTTTAATGCATGCTTGTGCAAGAAATAAAAATATAGCTGTAATAAAAGCAATAGTGCAAAATGGTGCAAACATTAATTACAAAACTGAAGCCGACGAAAATGTTTTAATGATAGCCGCTGCAGAAACGAAAGATATAGAAGTAATTAAGTATTTATTAGATTTAGGAATAGATGTTAATGCTCAAGATAATACCGGAAAAACCGCGTTAACCAAGGCCTGCCAAAATAATTTATCTCCAGATATTATAAAACTTTTGCTAGAAAAAGGTGCAGATGCCACTATAAAAGATAAAAATGGTAAAATGGCTCTGGACTACGCTCGTGAAAACATAAAAATATATCAAACAACGGTATATCAAACACTTAAGATGGCAACAAACAGAAAAAAATAAATTAATTGACCTTGAAACACAACTCCAAGCCATAAATAAGCTCATTACAAAATGTTTTTTGTAATTAAAACAGTGTGTTAATTTAGATATTTTAATTTATACCTGCCGATCTTGTGTCGCAATCTGAAAAACATCTTCCGGTTTAATACCTTTTTTCCACAAATGACGTTGGCGATACAGATTTCTCCACATTTTCTTAGATTCTGGCCAACGTTCATGAACCCACAGCCATTGCGACGGATCATCTCTAATCCAACGTTCCAAAACCTGATTGGCTTTTTCCATAAATAGACGAACATCTTCTTCGTTATCGCCGGTTTTTTCTATTTGTAGAGGTTCCTCGAATGTCAAACGATAATGCGCTCCCTTTAACCGTTGAGAACGAGCCGGTATTGCCGGATAATTGTGTTTTAAAGCCAATGATGCCAAAGAAGGTGTCGTCATCGCGGTATACCCGAAAAATTTGCATGGAACACCCTTCTTC
>JAGCRL010000027.1 GCA_017964705.1 Alphaproteobacteria bacterium | reverse complement strand
TAACAAGAACAATAAAATATGCCGAAGAAGCCCAGGATACGAGTATATTATCAATAGATCTGATTAATAAAAGAGCACGAGATGAGTGGTTAAATAAATAAAAGCCCCAATTGAAAATTGAGACTTTTACCATAGCAGAACAAGGCAACTAAGCAGATTTTGCCTCTTCTAAATCCATCCAAGGCTGAGCTTCTACAGGAACATCAAGGTGCCAAATTTTTGTAGCATATTCCCATACCGAACGATCGCTTGAGAAATAGCCCATTTTTGCAACATTTTTAATAGCCATCTCTGTCCACTTTTCTTGATTAAGATAAGCATGTTCTGCCTTTTTCATGACTTTATTAAAAGCTTCTAAATCTGCTAAAATGAAATAATAATCGCGATTAAGAAGCTCATCAAATATAGGTTTGAAGAGTATTGGGTTTTCCCCTTCGCAGAATAAATTCGAGTTAACAGCATTTAAAATGCGTTGGATATAAACCGATTCTTCATAGATTTTGCGAGGGTTGTAAAACGGTCTCATTTTTCTAATTTCATCTTCTTTTAATCCAAACAAGAAGAAATTATCTTTACCGACAGCTTCTCTAATTTCAATATTGGCTCCGTCATAAGTACCAACAGTTAAAGCACCGTTAAGCGCAAATTTCATGTTACTTGTACCGGAAGCCTCAAACCCGGCCGTAGAAATTTGTAGGCTGACATCTGTAGCAGGGATAAGCATTTCAGCCACTGATACTTTGTAATCAGGAACAAAAACAACCTTTAAACTATCTCCAACCAGAGGGTCATTATTAATAACCCGAGCAACATTATTAATCAATTTAATAATTAATTTTGCAAAGGTATAAGAAGGAGCTGCTTTGCCGGCAAATATATACGTTTTAGGACAAACCGGACGAGCATGGTCACGTACAATAGCCAAATATTCACCAATTACTTGTAAAATAGCCATCAATTGTCGCTTGTATTCATGAATTCGTTTTGCTTGCACAATAAACATACTCTGAGTTGCAATTGCAACATTACAACGTTTGAAAACTTCCTGACGGAAAACTTCTTTATTAATCTTTTTAATTTTGCTAAACTTATGTATAAATTCTGGATCTTTAGCATAATCAGATAATTTCTCTAATAACTCTAGGTGGCCAATCCAATCTTTTCCAATCTTATCAGAAATAAGAGAGGCTAAATAAGTGTTTGCATGGAGCAACCACCGCCGAGGAGTAATACCATTGGTGATATTGATAAATTTTTCAGGCCATAGTTCATAGAATTCAGGAACCAAGGAGTTCTTTAAGAGTTCTGAGTGAATGCGAGCAACTCCGTTTACTGAAAAAGATCCGACAATAGAAAGGTTTGCCATACGGATAATTTGATTATCACCTTCACCGGAAACGATAGAAACTTTAGAAAGTTTTTCATTATCATTTCCAAATCTTTCTTTAGCAAACTCCATAAATCGACGATTTATTTCATAAATAATTTGTAAGTGTCTAGGCAGCATGCGTGCGAAATATTTTGCAGGCCATGTTTCAAGAGCTTCTGGTAATAAAGTATGGTTTGTATAAGCAAAAACTTTGGTTACTATATTCCAAGCATCTTCCCATTCTTGTCCGTAAACATCAATAAAAAGACGCATCATTTCAGCAATAGCAAGAGCCGGATGGGTGTCGTTAAGTTGAATACAAACCTGTTTAGGAAATTTTTTAAAATCACTATGCTTTTCTAAGAATCTTCTAAAAATATCCTGAATAGCACAAGAAACAAAGAAATATTGCTGAGATAAACGTAAAGCCTTTCCTGCTTCTATAGCATCAGAAGGATAAAGCACTTTAGAAATCGATTCGGTTTTAATTTTATCTTCAACAGCTTCAATATATCCACCATTGTTAAAGATATCAATGTCAAACTCATCATTAGTCTTTGCAGAAAACAGGCGTAAATAGTTAACTGATTTTCCATTATATCCTACAATAGGGAAATCATAAGGAACACCATATAAAGTATGAGTATTTGTCCAAACATAAGTATCTTTACCGTTGCTATCTTTATATGTTTCAACATGTCCGTAAAGGGGTATAGTTACTGTTCTGTCTGGTCGACCTAATTCCCAAGGAGAAAAATCAGAAACCCAAGCATCAGCCTGTTCAACTTGCCAGCCATTTTCAAATTTCTGCTTAAATAATCCAAATTGATAGTTGATTCCATATCCAAAGCCTGGAATACCCAAAGATGCCATAGAATCAAGATAACAAGCGGCTAATCTTCCCAAACCGCCATTGCCGAGAGCTGGATCGTATTCTGTATCAAAAATTTCTTCTATAGAAAAATCCGGAAAGTCTTTAATTTTTATTTCTTTAAGGATTTTATATAATCCCAGATTATGAAGATTATTTTCCAAAGAACGCCCTATAAGATATTCAATAGAAAGATAATAAACACGTTTTGAAGAGTTTTTATTATATCGAGCCATGGTGCTATATAAACTATCCATTGCAAACTCTCGAACTGCTAAAGATATAGCGTATAAAGCTTCTTCTTTTGTAATTTCACAAACACGCTTGCCAATAAAATATTTTATATAATGTTCAATGGAAAGTTGAAGACGCGCCTTGTTCATTTCTTCACTGATTTCTAATTTACTTTTTTTCAAAATATATCTCCCATAATTACATACCTTACTGTCAACAAAACTATCGCAAAATAGTTTGAATTTTCGTTAATAATATAAGATATTTTCATAAAAGAAAAATATTTGTTTGCTTTTTTTTTATAAATTATATAATTAAAAGCAAGAAATACTAGAAAATAAAAGAGTATGGAGAGGTCTTGTAGATGAAAAAATATGGCTATATAGCATTTATGCTTATTATTTTAGCATCGCCGATAAAAGCGGATACATTAGAAACAGCGCTTGCAAAAGCGTATGAATACAATCCTGCGCTAAAAGCGGCACGAGCCGGAACACAAGCGGTGGATGAAAATGTTGCTTTAGCTAAATCAGGATACAGACCAACATTATCTGTTGAGGGAGGGTATTCGGAAACCAAAATAAATACCAATGCACCGGTAAAGCCGATTGATGGTTATAATCGCTCTTTAGTTGCAACAATTTCCCAACCGGTATTTCGAGGTTTTAAAACAACAAATTCAATTAAATCAGCAAAAAGCTATGCCAAAGCATCTCAAGCCGGATTAATGGCAATGGAACAAAGTGTTTTGTTGCAGGCAGCAATAGCATATCTAGATGTTTTGCAAGATGAAGCAATTGTAAAGTTACAAAGAAACAATGAAAAATTGTTAAAGAAAGAATTAGATGAAACCAAAGAAAGATTTAATGTAGGGGAAGTAACGAACACGGATTTATCGCAAGCAAAAGCAAGTTATGCTTCTGCTCAATCTCAAAGAATTTCTGCAGAGGGAAATTTAAAGGCTTCTCAGGCTGTTTACAAACAAATTATTGGGGAAGCTCCTAAAAATGTAACTACTCCAAGAGAAATAGAAAAGATGTTTCCCAAGAGTCTTAAAGAGGCAATTGAGTATGCTAAAAAACATAACTATTCCTTAAAATCTGCGCAACATAATCTAAAAGCTAAAAAATATGATGTAAAAACAAGTGGTGGGGATTTATTGCCTTCTGTTAGTGCATATGCGCTGGCAGGAAGACTAAAAAGCCAAAATTATATGTATCAAAAAAATCCAACAAGTGACGAAGTTGAATTAGGCGTCAATTTTTCTATGCCTATTTATAATGCAGGTTCAAGCAGAGCCAAAATTCGCCAAAGTAAATATTACAGATGGCAAGCACAAGAAGATTTGCTTAATGCAGAAGATGCAGTACATTCGGATATCACCAGCGCATGGGAATATTTGAATGCAAATAAAGTCAGAATTGATTCAGTTAAAACACAAATAAAAGCATATCAAGTTGCCTTAAATGGTGTTCGAGAGGAAGAAGCGTTAGGAAACCGTACGGTATTAGATGTTTTAAACCAATATCAATATTTGCTGAATTCTGAAGTAGAAGAAGTAACCGTCAGACATGATTATTATGTTTCTGGCTTAACATTATTACAAGCAATGGGTAAGTTAACGGCAAAAGATATGAAATTAAAGGTTGATTTATATGATGCAAATGCTAATTATAAAGAAACAAAAGGTAAATGGCTTTCCACAGGAATTAAACAATAGAAAGAAAGAACAATGGAACAGGATCAGATTGATAAAGTAACGGAACAGATTCGCCAAAGCATAATTAAAACTAAAAGCGAAAAGCATTGTATTCGAGATTTTAGCGGAGATATTTTCGAACTAACAGAAGAAATGCTTGTAAAAGATAGAAACTTCGATGTAAATCAAGCTAAAGAATTATCAGGCATTGCAGAAGGTATTTTACAAAAGTATGCAAAACTTCTATCTGTTTCAAACTAAAAGTTTAGGAAACAACTTTTGCTACGGTTAAGACATCAACAGATTTTGCGCCGGCATTTAACAAAACTTTTGTACATTCTTTCATTGTTGCACCGGTAGTGTATACATCATCTATTAAAACAATTCGTTTATTTTTAATTCTTTCCGTATTAGCTACTTTAAAAGCATTTTTAACATTTTTCTGCCGTTGCTTCCCATTACACAGAACCTGAGGAAGTGTACGTTTTATTTTCTTAAGAGACTTATATTCAACAGGTATATTGGTAAGAGTAGAAAGCTCTTTTGCTAAGATGGCAGATTGGTTATACTTGCGTTTGAGTAATCTAGTATAATGTAGCGGAATAGGAATGAGCAAATCAACCCCGGCAGAAAAAATATCTTTACCGGCAAGGAAAAGCCATTTAGCTAATAATTTTCTATTCTCAGTTCGGTCTGAAAATTTAAAATCTAATAAAAGCTTTTTTGATCCATCGTCATATAAAATTGCGGAACGACAAAAACGAAAAGCATCTTTATGATTTAAACAAGAAACGCAATAAAGCTCATCGGATAAATCGTTTTCTGAATACAAAGGGCTACCGCAATGTTTGCAAAAAGGGCCGGTAATAAAGTTAATTCTCTCAAAACAATCAACACATAAACTGTCATCACTATGAATAACCTTTCCACAGCACAAGCAACGTTGTGGAAAAATAAAATCAATAAACCTATGAATAAATTTTATCATAACGTAGAAAGCTTATTAATTAACGAAGACAAATCATTGACAACAATCATTCCTGCTTTTTCTAACAGATGTTTCTTTTCATCAGAAGTTGTTATACCATGACAAATAATATCCGAAGCTAAACCAATATTATCACTATCATAAACCTGGTTATCAACCATAAGAACTATAATTGGCTTTTTCTTTGGTAGATTTTTATAAGTTTGCGCTAATTCTATTTCATAATTTCCACCAAAACCACTAATAATAACAATAGCTTTTGTTAAATCATCCTTATTAAAGTCCTTAATTATTTCAAGAAACCCTGTTCCGATAATAAAATCATCACCAAGCCCAACAACTGTAGATTCTCCGAAACCAGCATTATTTATGGTTTGAACAACTTCATATGTAAGCGTAGAAGAACGAGAAATAATACCTATGTTTCCTGATTTATGGATATTATCAGGAAATGTTCCCATATAAGCAACTTGAGGTGTAATAATACCGGGAGTGTTTGGTCCGATTAGCAATGTTTTATGATTTTTAAGTTCTTGTCGAATTTCCATCATATCATTAACAGGGATTCCCGTTGTTATAACAACAACAAGCTTAAGATCTGCTCTAATAGCTTCTAAAATAGCTGATTTAGCAGATTTTGCTGGCACAAAAATCAAAGAAGCTGTAGCCCCGGTCTTTTCTTTTGCTTCTTTAACGCTACTAAAAAGTGGAATTCCCAAATGACTTTTTTCTTTTTTATTAGGAACTACGCCTGCAACAATGTTTGTTCCGTATTTTATAGCGCGTGGCGTATGGAAAGATGCTTGCGTACCGGTCAATCCTTGAACAATAATCTTAGTTTTTTTATCAATTAATACAGCCACTACAAATCCTCCGTAACCATTTCTCTTAAAAGTGTTAAACCGGTTATAGTGTCATCTGCAGTTTGAATAGATAAACCAGACGACTGTAAGATACTAAGAGCTTCTTCTTTATTTGTTCCTTCAAATCTGGCGACTAAAGGAATATTTAAGCCTAAATCATTAGCAACACTTATAATACCATCTGCAATAAGATTACAACGAGTAAAACCTCCTAAAATGTTAATAAAAATACCATCAACTTTAGGATTAAGCATAATTAATTTAATACCAGCTGTAATTTTATCACGATCCACACCTCCTTTTAGATTTAAAAAACAGGCCGTTGCTAATCCTTGCTTTTGGGCTTCATTAATTGTATTAAAAGCCAGTCCGTTTCCGTTAGAAATTAAACCAATGCCATGATCTAATTCTTTATATATAAAACCATATTTGGAGGCAATAAGTTCTCGCTCATCAATTCCTGTGTCATTAGTTAAATTAAGGATATCTTGATGTCTGTATAAGGCATTGTTATCAAAAGTAATTTTTGCATCAAGTGCCCAAATATCACCATTAACATCGCAACCGAAAGGATTAATTTCAAGCATGGTTGCATCATAGTAATAGAAAACTTTCAAAGCTTTATTTAAGAAATTCTTCAATTTAGCAGAATGATTTTTAAGATTCATAAATTTAATAACATCACTAAATTGATCAGAAGAAAGTTCTTTTTGTAAACCGATATTCATCTTCAAAATGTTTTCAGGAAATTTCTGAGATAGGGCAATAATATCAGCGTTTGTTCGATTTAATATAGGTGTCAACAAAAGCATAACCGAAGCAGAAATACGATCAATAATAAATCCTAAATAGTATTTTTGAGTAATTTTAATAAATTCTTCAATATAAACCCGGCTTACCAAACGACCTTTTTTGCTTGTTTGGCTTGTTATAAGCATATTTTCAAGCATTTCATCAGAATTTTTATAAACATCTTCAGGCGTTTTTGAAAGGCGAATTCCACCCTTTTTCCCGGCTCGTTTATCAGAAAACCGACCAATATCGCGAGAACCGGCTTGAATTTGCGCCTTAACCATCCACGGTCCGGATGGAGAAATTTTAAGAGCAACATCTTGAGCTTCTTTTGGGGTGTATGCAACCAAACCATGAGGTACAGCTATTCCAAAGTTTTTAAAAATCTTTTTAGCCTGATACTCATAGATATTCATTTTAACTTCCTACAGATTGTGCCGCATAATATTTTATTTTTTCCACCATAGAGAGCATTCCGCTTCTTCTGTTTGGTGTAATATGCTCCCTCAAACCCATTCTATCAAAAATTTCTTCAACATCAATATTTAAAATTTCTTGTGCAGGTTTATCTTTAAATATTATTAGAACGATCGCAATAATACCACGAACAATAATGGCATCGCTATCTCCTTCAAATCGAATAAACGGTGGTTCATAATGAGGAATAATCCAAACCTGAGACTGACAACCGGAAATCTTCCATTTGTCACATTTTAAATTATCAGGTAAAGACGGAAGTTGATTTCCAAGTTCTATCAAATATTTATAACGATCTTCCCAAGAATCTAAAAAAGAAAAATTATCAATTAATTCATCTATTGTCATAATATATCCTCAAACCATCTCTAATATCGTACGAGCTTCGTCACTTAAGCGATCAATGCTCCAAGCAGGCTCCCAAACAACTTCAACTTCTACTTGACCAACTCCTGAAACAAGTGCTGCCGCATCTGCCACTTGTTGTGGCAAAATTCCGGCAACAGGGCACCCGGGAGCAGTTAATGACATATCAATATGCAAATTTCCATTATCTTTTTGATCAATTTTATAGATAAGTCCTAAATCATAAATATTGATTGGTATTTCCGGATCAAAGACAGTTTTTAAAGCTTCAATAATTTCAGATAATGTTGCTTGTTTTGTCGTGTCTTCCAGTTCTTTTCCTGCATAAGCTTTATAAACAGGAAGATCCTCAACACTCATAGCCTCAAGTAATTGAGCTTCGCTTTCATCAATATCAAATTGTTCATTAGTTTCCATCATTGTTTATCTTCTATTTGAAAAAGTTTTTAGCTTTATATAATGCCTTAATAAAAACATCAATATCTTCTTTAACAGAATAAATACCAAGAGAGGCACGAGTAAGTGAGTTATAGCCTAATTTACGGACTAAAGGTTCTGCACAAAAATGACCGGTTCGAACAGCAACTCCTTCTTTTCCAAGGACAAAAGCTAAATCTTGCGGATGAATGTTTTGAATGTTAAATGAAAATACCCCACCTTTATCTTTAGCAGTACCAAGTAATTTAACTCCGGGAATATCAAGCAAAACCTGAGAAGTATAATTAATCAAATCTTTCTCATAACTTTCTATCTCTGCAAAATCATAGCGCATTAAATAATTAAGAGCAGCACCAAGACCGATAGCTTGAACAATAGCAGGAGTTCCGGCTTCAAAACGCGCAGGTGGTAGAGAAAAAGTAGTTTTATCATAAAAAACATGCTCAATCATGTCACCACCATATTGATAAGGAGGCATATCACAAAGTAAATCAAATTTGCCATATAAAACACCGATTCCTGTCGGACCATACACCTTGTGTCCGGAAAAAGCTAAAAAATCACAATCAAGATTTTGTACATCAATTTGCTTATGTACAGCATACTGACAAGCATCAACAAGCACTTTAGCATTATTCTTATGTGCAAATAGGCAAATATCTTTTATGGGAAAAATTGTCCCAAGAACATTAGACATGGCAGTTACTGAGACAATTTTTGTTTTTTCACTAAAAGCATTATTAAAATTATCCCAACTAAAACTACCATCATCATTTAAATCAAAATATTTCAGAACGGCGCCTGTTTTTAAACACCATTGTTGCCATGTAACAAGATTGGCATGATGTTCGGCAGTAGAAAGCAGAACCTCATCTCCTTTTTTTAAATTTTGAGCACCATAGGTCGCAGCTACAAGATTTATTCCTTCTGTGGCATTACGTGTAAAAATAAGTTCATTTTTATTTTTTGCATGAACAAATTTTGCGACAATTTTTCGTGCTTCTTCGTAATTTTCTGTTGCATGTTCTGATAGCCAATAGTTTCCGCGGTGGACATTTGCATACTCATCTTGGTAAGTTTGTTGAATCTTTTCCAGTACGGCCATAGGTTTTTGTGCTGAAGCGGCAGTATCAAGATAAGTATTGCGACGGCCTTC
>JAGCRL010000236.1 GCA_017964705.1 Alphaproteobacteria bacterium | reverse complement strand
GGGAATTATTGCGGTTAATGTGGCAACATTTACCGGCTATAAAATTTTAGGTGTTGCGGGGGCATGTCTATCTACATTAGCGGTTATTTTGCCATCAATTATTATTATTTTGATTTTGGCGAGTTTTTTGCAATTAGTTATGGGAAATGCTATTTTTTCTCATGTTTTTGCCGGTATTCGAATCGGGGTTGTGGCATTAGTGCTTAATGAAGTTGTTAAACTGTTTAAACGTAATGTAATAACTACTTATCAAAAATGTATTTTTGTAGGTATTTTAATTGTTTTGTTTGTTTTTCATATTTCACCGATTGCGGCTATTTTACTTTCTGCCGGTGTGGGTGTGGTTTCCTTTTTTAAAAGGAGAGCTAAATGATTTTAGGGATTTTGTTTAGTGAATTTTTTAAAATAGGGTTGTTTGCCGTCGGCGGTGGTTTAGTAACTATTCCGTTTTTGTTTGAATTGACAAGAAAATATGATTGGTTTAGTGCTCAAGAATTAATGGATATGATTGCCGTTTCACAATCTACACCCGGGCCGATAGGGGTTAATATGGCAACATATGCCGGTTTTCAAACAGCAGGAATAGAAGGTGGAATTATTGCAACATTCGGTTTGGTTTTGCCTTCATTAATCATTGTTATATTGATTTCTAAATTGTTGACTCGTTGGGCAGAAAACCAGTGTGTTAACAGTGTTATGTCAGCTATTAGGCCAGCTACCGTGGCTCTTATTTTGCAAGCAGGGATTAATTTATTTAAGATGAGTATTCAAGACTATTATGCAGCGTTAATAGCAGCAGTGTTTTTTGTTTTGATTTATTTTTATAAGAAAAGTCCTATATTTTATATTGTTTTATCAGCAATTACAGGGATTGTTCTAAAATTATAGAATTACAGCTCTTTGACCATGCTAATAAAGGTAATGCCTTTTTCTTCAAAAACTTCGCTATTTTGTTTGAAGCCTAATTTCTCATAAAAGCCGACGACAGATAGCATGGCATGCATAACAATTCGGCTATATCCAATTTCTTTTGCAACAGACTCTGCATGTTCAATTAATTTTCTTCCGATGCCTTCTCCTTGATGAACAACATCTACGGCTACTTGCATGATGCGGATTTCTTGATCATCAATCGGGGCCAAAAGTAAGCCTGCTATTAATTTATCAGTGCTATTATCTATACAACCGATATGAAGAAAGTTTGCTTCTTGTTCACGATATGATTCAAGAAATTTTAATCCTAATGGTTGTAATAGAATTCGATAACGTAAGTCTAAAAGTTCTTGGTAACGGCTAGAACCAAACTCTATATCTATAAACTTTATCATAATAGCCTCCGTTTTTTGCAAAATAATTTGTTTATTATTAAACCATAAATTTTGTTTTCTTGCAAGACTAAAGTGTAAAATCTGTTGCGTTCAAATAAAATATGCTTTATGAAGTAATATAAATTTAATGATATAAGGAAAGTTTTTATGCAGGATTTGGCAAAAATCAGAAATTTTGCAATTATTGCGCATATAGATCACGGAAAATCGACAATTGCTGATCGAATCATAGAATATTGCGGTGGTTTGGAACATCGCGAAATGACGGAACAAGTGCTTGATTCAATGGATATTGAACGTGAAAGAGGGATTACTATTAAGGCGCAGACTGTACGTTTAAAATATAAAGCAAAAAACGGTGAAGAATATTTGCTTAATTTGATTGATACTCCCGGACATGTTGACTTTTCTTATGAAGTGTCTCGTTCTTTAGCAGCTTGTGAAGGATCGGTTTTGGTTGTGGATGCAACACAAGGAGTTGAGGCACAAACATTAGCAAATGTATATTTAGCAATTGATAATAATCATGAAATTGTTCCTGCTTTGAATAAAGTAGATTTGCCTTCTGCAGATGCTGAAAAGGTTAAAAGCCAAATAGAAGATGTTATAGGGATTGATGCCAGCGGAGCTATTGAAACCTCAGGTAAGACCGGATTGGGAATTGAGAACCTTTTGGAAGCGGTGGTTCATCAATTACCGGCGCCGGAAGGTAATGTAGATGCTCCATTAAAAGCTCTTTTGATTGACAGTTGGTATGATTCTTATTTGGGTGTGGTTATTTTAGTTCGGGTTAAAGATGGAGTTTTAAAGAAAAAACAATCTATTCGAATGATGAGTAATAACGCTACATATAATATTGAAAAAATTGGTGTTTTTACCCCTAAGATGCAAGATGTTGATGAATTATCTGCTGGGGAAGTCGGCTTTATTACGGCAAGTATTAAAAGTGTGGGTGATTGCAGGATTGGTGATACAATTACAGATAATAAAAAACCGTGTGATGTTGCTTTACCTGGCTTTAAGCCGTCTGTTCCGGTGGTTTTTTGTTCTATCTTTCCGGTTGATAGTAGTCAATACGAAGCTTTAAAAGATGCTTTGGCTAAATTAAAACTTAATGATGCAAGTATAGATTATCAAAATGAAAATTCTGCAGCCTTAGGTTTAGGTTTTCGTTGTGGTTTCTTAGGGTTATTGCATATGGAAATTATCCAAGAACGAATCGGACGCGAATTTGATTTAGATATTATTACGACAGCTCCTTCTGTTGCGTATAAAATAAATTTGAGTAACGGCCAACAAATAATGTTGCATAATCCGGCAGATATGCCTGATTTATCAGTGGTTTCGTCTATTGAAGAACCTATGGTAAAGGCAACAATTTTAGTACCTGATACATATCTTGGGTCGGTGCTAAAACTTTGTACAGAAAGGCGCGGAATACAAAAAGAGCTGACATATGTCGGTTCACGTGCGATGGTTATTTATCAAATTCCATTAAATGAGATTGTTTTTGATTTTTATGATAGGCTTAAATCAATTACCAGTGGGTATGCCAGCTTTGATTATGAATTAACAGATTATGAACAGTCAGATTTAGTTAAGGTGCAGATTTTAATTAATGAAGAACCTGTGGATGCGTTGGCTTTTTTGTGTCACAGAAGTGAGGCAGAATCGCGAGGAAGACAGATTTGTGAAAGATTAAAAGACTTAATTCCAAGGCATTTATTTAAAATTCCGATACAAGCGGCTATAGGCGGTCGTGTTGTTGCTAGAGAAACTATTTCTGCTTTGCGTAAAGATGTAACGGCTAAGTGTTATGGCGGTGATGTTACACGTAAGCGTAAGTTATTGGATAAGCAGAAAAAAGGTAAGCAACGGATGCGTCAATTCGGGAAAGTTGAGGTTCCTCAGTCTGCTTTTATTGAAGCTCTTAGAATAGGTGATGATTAAAGTTTTTATTCGACTTTGAAGCGCTGAATACTGTTTGCTTTTTCTAAGATATTGTCTTGCTCTTGGTTAAAAGGCAATTGCCCGTGTTTGTGTAAAATACGAAGTTCCATACCATAAGAAGCATAGAGTTGTTTGAACTTTGGCAAGTTAAAATCAGGAAAAGGCAAATAGTCTAGCATTTCAGATGTTTCTAATTGCATAAAATTCTCCAAGCGGGTTTTTTCGTCTTGTTCTTTTTCGGTAGGTTCTGTGTTTTGTAAAATTGTTATATTTTCCGGATCATTAATATCTAAATATTG
>JAGCRL010000235.1 GCA_017964705.1 Alphaproteobacteria bacterium | reverse complement strand
GTAATCGAAAAAGCTAAATAACCGTTAAATTTAACCGCAGATGAAAGCAATCTGAACAGAGTTTTAAGATCTCCCATATAAGTAAACACATCACCTGCCACCACTGCATGATAAAGTGTTTCATTTGCTTCCAAAAAACTGTTAATATCATCAACATAAAGTTCTTTATAAATATCTTTTTTGCCCGCCATCTCAAGCATTTTTTCCGAAACATCAACCCCAAAAAATTCTTCATTGGGAAAATATTTTTTGAGTGCTTCCGCACAGAGCCCTGTACCGCATCCCAAATCCAAAATCCGCCTTTTCTTAAATAACTTAACTTTAAGATGGTCTTTTAAAACCTGTGCAATCAGCGTAGGTACTTGATAATTTAAGCTGTTTAAAATTTCATCAAATGAATATGCAAATCCATCAAATAAACTTTTCACATATGTCAAATCCATTGAAGGCACATCTTGTACATGTCGCAAAGCGCTCGTCGCATGACGCACAACCGGATTATCCGCAAACATTTCCTCCCAGCGTTTCAAATAACTGTCAACCATCATCAAGCGTTGCTCATCCGGTTCATCATCCTGCGCTTCATAAAGCATAGAAGCAAAATTAATATGGTCATCAATTGTTGCTTTCTGTTTTTTAATTAAGAAGGCTTTCCATGCATAATACAATGCTTGTTTCCAATTCCCTATTTTCTGAAATAAATTAGCCAATGAATTACACAACCAATCCGATGCCGGTGAAATTTCAATAGCACGTTTTAAGGTTGCAACAGCCTCGTTAGTTTGGTTCAATTCCACATAAGAATTTCCAAGCACAATATATGCCTCAGGACTGCCCGGTCTTTTTTCAATTGCTTTTTCAGCATATTCTGCCGCTTGTTTATATAATCCCAAATTATAACTGGTATTGGCAATATTAAGAATAGCATTATATGAATTAGGATTAAGCTTATACATTTTTTCATAACATAAAAGAGCTTCTTCATATCCTCCCAATGCATAAAAAGAATTTCCCTGGTTCATAATCGCCGGAAAATTATCCTTCTGTTCAGCCAAAACTTGATTTGCAAATTCAAGAGATTTTTCATATTTTCCCTGTTCATAATAGATAGTAGAAATATTCAGCATTGCCGTCAAAGAATTCGGATTAACTGCCAATGCTTTTTTATACAGACTCAATGCAACTTTTTTATCTTTCAAGTAATCATAACAATTGGCCGCCATATTCAAAAATTTATCTTCTTGCGGATATGTCATTGCCAATTGCAAATATGCTTTTGCAGCTTTCTCAAACTCTCTGTTTTTTAAAAGCTCTTTTGCATTTTTTTCCAATTCTTCCATTTCTATCCTTTGTTGCCTTATTAAAACAAAGACATCACTCTTATTATTGAAAAGATTTATATCATACCAATTTAAATCTGCCATGATTTTAATCAAAAAAAAACAAAAAAAACTATTGACTAACAAAAAAATATAAGTTAAAAACTGTTTTGTTATACATATGGGGGTGTGGCGGAACTGGTAGACGCGCTAGACTCAAAATCTTGTTCGCTCAGCGAGTGAGAGTTCAAGTCTCTCCACCCCTACCAACATTAAAAGTCGGATTTATATCCGGCTTTTTTTGATGTCATTTTTTAATATAATCCACAAAATAAAATAGCAAAATTAAACCTCTTTTTACTTTTATATGTTATAAAAAAGCAAACTGAAGAGAGAAAACACCATGCGTCCTAACACTGTCAAATTTAATGAAAAAGATATACGTTATTATCGCGCATTAAAAAAATTGACTAAGTTTTTATCCCGTCATATTTTTCTGATTGTTCTCACCTTAGCCGTATGGAGCTTTGGTTATTTTGCTTTTAGTAGCTGGCACGGAAATTATGGCGATGGTGATGGTTACATGCGCGCTCTCAAAATAAAGCACTGGCTTCAATCTCCATCGTTTTGGGAACAGCCGATATATGAAAGTAACTATCCCTTTGGAGAAATAACCCACTGGACACGTCCTCTGGACATTATTTGGATTATCATTTCACTACCGTTTTGGTTTTTAAATCTTCCGCTCAAAGAAACACTTTTTTTAAGCGGTGCTTTTCTTTCTCCGATTATAGGCATTGTTGCCGTTTTAGTTCTGGTCTATGGCTTAAAAAGACGTTTTAACATCTATCTCACCCTCTTAGGTTGTTTGATTTTTCTATGTCAACCATCAACTCAAGCCATAATGGCCCCTTCCAGACCGGACCATCATTCATTATTATTATTACTCACCACCTACAGTTTTTCTTTAGTATTATGTTGGTTAAAAAAACGCCAAGACCGCTATCTGCGCCTGCTAGGTGTCACCTTAGCCTTAGCCACCTTCACGGTTGTTGAAGGAATAATTATTTATGTCTTATTTTTATCATTTTTTCTTTATCTCTTCATTTTCAAAAACATTTCTTTACAATCAGCCGTTAAAATATCCAAATATTTTGCCTTATCCGTTACTGTTTTCTGGTTTTTAAATCCCCCTTACGAAGGCTGGTTTTATCTGGATACCGGACGCCTTTCGATTTTATATGTTGTAGCCTCGTGGTTAACATTAATCGGTTTTAAAATTTTAGATCTCAGCCACCTGCATATTGCACGTTTAAAAATCTTAAGTTTAATCAGCATGGGTTTAGGTTTTGCTCTGGCCTTCTTAGTCATTTTCGGACCGGATGTTTTTCATTCTCCGTTTTCCAAAAACATTCAGGAAATATTCGTCGGCCGCATCTCAGAAATGAGAAGTATCACCGACTTAAAATTCTCCGGTATGTTAGCTAATTACACTTTCCCTCTGATTGCCTTAATCCTCAATTTAATCCTTTTAAGAAATCGCTCTTATCATCGTTTACTAATATTAAATTTATGTCTCGGAATTCCTTTATTTATAGCTTCCTGCCTTCATATAAGATTTTTACATTATTCCATTAT
>JAGCRL010000026.1 GCA_017964705.1 Alphaproteobacteria bacterium | reverse complement strand
TTATGCTTAATAATGGTGATTTTATCGGCGCGTTTATTAAAGGAGATGATAATTAAATTCTATTTTAAGCAATCTCTTTTATTGTTTCAAAAATAGGGCTTACAAAACCATTTTGGGAAAGTTGCTGGGAATATTTATTTTGTATAGCATTTTTATAATAAATTAATACAAATAATCTAATAGAAGCTGTTAAACAACGGGCCTCGTTTCTATTTAAGTCTATTAATTCAAAAAGAATTTTTCTGGGAATGTTTTCTTTTTTGCAAATATAATTTATTGCTTCCCATTCTTTCGAGGTTAGTCGAATGCTTGTTTTTTTGTTATAAATTGAAATTATTCGATTTGATATTACAGCCATTTATAATCCTTTTTCTTTTTTTATTAGTATATAGAAAAATTTTTAAAATACAACTATAATAT
Organism: Alphaproteobacteria bacterium; assembly: GCA_017964705.1. GTDB lineage: Bacteria > Pseudomonadota > Alphaproteobacteria > RF32 > CAG-239 > CAG-267. Next base: position 2,683 of record JAGCRL010000026.1, on the reverse strand, counting down.
TTATTATTTTAAAATTTCAATTTTTATTTTATAAATCGTTTATTTTTTGAGCAATTTCTTTTGCTATATTTAGAGTGTTTGAAGGGGGTGTTATTTTTTTATTTTCAGAAAGATTGGAGGCATAGCCGCTTTTAATTAGGGTTTGAATAAAGTTGAGATGTTTGTTTGTTAACCAGTTTTTTCCTGTGAATATTTGCAGAGGTTTTCCTGTTGCAGTTGCTTCGCAGCACATAGAAACAGAATCTCCTGTAACGATTAAATCATCAGCGCAAGCTAAAAATCCCAAATAAGGATTTGGGGAGGTATCTCCCCATAAATAAGTATAATGTGGGATATTGCTTAAATAAAGCATAATTGTTTTTTCGGCTGTAAAACCTGTTCGTCGAGAGGTGGTTATTAACAATGAACCACCTTCTGTTTCTTTTATTTTTTTTACTGATTTAGCCAAGTCTTCGGCATTTTCCAGTGTAAAAGGACGGTTTTTTATTGCTCCTCCTATAATCAGAGCAGTTATAGGATGAGGTAGGTTTGCAAATTTTTCCTGCCAGGTGATTTTAGCTTCAGAGATTTTTTCGGGAGTGATAAAATGAGGTGAGCCTAAAGTATATAAAATATTTTTTGCAGATGATTTGTTTCTATCATGTTCAGGAGCAAAAATTGCAGAAAAATCCTTAATGCCACAACGACCAATATGTAGGAGCTGGATAAGTTTCGAGGAGGAGTTTTGTTTTTTTATCCATCTGGCAACAGGAGCTGTTCTTCTGGAAGCAGATAAAACAAAATCAGGCCAAGGTTCTTTAAGAGATTGTCTGCTGTCGGCATCTATTCCTAATAGTGAGCGACCGCGTAAAAAATTTGGTAAAGCCGCCCATCTGGTATAAGATATTTCTTTGTAGGTTACGGAAAAATCCAGATGTTCTAAATAATAAGCGACACCTTCTGCCTGATGTCTGCTGCCTATTCTGTTATCCAATAGTATCCAAATTGATTTTTTCATGAGTTGTATATTTTTATTCAGTGAGTATCTATTTTTTAATCCTTTATTTAAAAATATATGATATTTGAAAATATATGCAAGTATAAAATATTTGTTTGGAGCTAGCAAATGTTGAAGTATCTAATGTTAATGCCTTTGTTTTTTATGTGTACATCTTCGCAAGCACAAATGGCTTCTTTGACGAATGCTAAATATATGGCAGTGTTAAAGGTTGCTGTTAACTATAAGATGGGAGACAGCGAAATTGCGGGAGATTTAGAAAAACTAAGGCAATCAGAAAGATTTAAAAAAGAACTTGAAAAAATTGTTGAGAAGTTGGATAATTCCAAACAAAGCGATGCAAAGAATCGTCGGATTATGCGAATTTTAGAGCAGGCCGGCAGAGATATTTATAATGAACTTAAATAAGGAGCGCGTCATGAAAAAACTATTAATATTATTAACAGTAGTAATGTTAAATGCCTGTACAACCAAATATGTTTTAATGGATGAAAACGGGAACCGTATTGACGGAGATTATTATACACAAAACGCAGAAGAAAATATTGTTGTAGCAGAAGTAGATGCTAACAGTAATGCGTTGTTGGAAGAAAACATTTCAGCAAATGATGTTTTTGTTGTTAGTGAAGGTGCTGATTTTGTTACATATCAGTATAAAAGTGTGCGTGTAGATGAAATATCACCATTAGCTTCTTTATATTGCGCAGATATTTCTAGCGGAGCTTCACCATATTTACGTGAAGTTTCAATGTATCATAATGGTTTTATGCGCGCTACGTTTGATTGTGTTCATGTTGCAATCTAGAAATCCTTTCCTTATATTAATATAAGGAGATAAGGAAAATGGCTAAAAATTTGTATGATGTGTTGGGTGTTAGTAAAACAGCCAGCGCGACAGAGATTAAATCTCAATACCGTAAATTGGCACGCAAATATCATCCAGATTTAAACAAAGATGATAAAAATGCGGCGGAAAAATTTAAAGAAGTTTCGTTAGCGTATGATATTTTAGGTGATAAAACTAAACGAAAACAATACGATAATAATGAGATAGATTCAGAAGGGAAACCGACCGGTTTTGGTGCGGGTGGTTTTCAAGATGGTTTTGGTGCTGATAACGCCGGGTACAGAACATATACTTCCAGTGGTTTTGATACTAATGGTTTTGATTTTTCTTCAATATTTGGAGAAGATATTTTTAGTCGGTTTGGTCAGAATAGTGATTTTGGTCAAAGACTGCGTAAAGGTAGGGATTTGGCATATTCTTTAGATATTAATTTTTTGGATGCTGCTAAAGGAGCTGAAAAAAATATTGTTATGAATGGCAAGCAATTAAATGTCAAAATTCCATCAGGTACAATATCCGGGCAGGTACTAAGGTTAAAAGGGCAAGGCGAAAAAGGTGCTAATAATAATCTAAACGGAGATGCATTAATTACTATTAATGTTTTGCCTCATCCTTATTTTAAATTAGAAGGAAATAATATTTTATTAGATTTACCAATTTCAATGAAAGAAGCAGTATTAGGTGCAAAAGTTATTGTTCCGACAATTACAGGAAAAGTTAATGTAACTATTCCACCTTATTCTTCCAGTGGGGAAAAACTTCGCCTTAAGGGTAAGGGTGTTAAGGTTAGATTCAGTGTAGGAGATGAGATAGTTAATCTTGTTGTGGTAGGTCCAAGG
>JAGCRL010000234.1 GCA_017964705.1 Alphaproteobacteria bacterium | reverse complement strand
CTATTGCCAATATCGCCGTTAGCGCTTTAATATCATAATAAACATAACAACCTTGGACAACCGGATTATCCGAAGTAAAGAACCCCCAAAATAAACGGCGCAACCCCATAGCATGATCTATCCTTAATGCTCCGGCATAACTCATGTTTTCACGAACCAGACGAATGAAAGGGGCATAATGTTGTTTTGCTAAGGTTATCGGGTGATAAGGAGTAAAGCCCCAACTTTGCCCGCGAGGACGCATCGGATCTGCCGGTGCACCAATGCCTGTTTCTAATACATAGGCAGAAGGATTTTGCCATACTTCTGCACCATTAGATGCAGCACCTATCGGCATATCGGCATATAAACCGATTTTCATTCCCAATGATTTGGCCAATGCTTGAATTGACTTTACCTGCTTATCTGCAAGCCAATGACAATAAGCAAAGAAATCTATTCTTTTTTGATTAATGTTGCGGAAAGATTCTGTAGCAGGAGAATTAATGTCATCTGTTTCATCTTGCCAAAAACGCCAGAACGGTTCGTTTTGATGGACCTCTAATAATGCTTCAAATAAACATAAATTGGCGAGTTCTTCCCCTTTTTCTTGCTTGTATTCATTAAATGCTTTGTGACGCATAAGCGAATTTTCTTTGATGAAATACTCATACATTAATCCTAATAAACGTAGTTTTAATTGTAAAACTGCAGCATAAAGCACGTTAGGTGAGTCGTTTAGATGCTTAATTTCATCTTGTACATCAGAATTTTGTAACATAGATTGAACTTCAGGTGCATTTTGAAAATCCGGCTCACTCTTTAAATCAAGATAGATATAATTGATAAATAATCGACTGAGCGAACGATAAGGAGAAACATCTCCTCTTAAGCCGTTAAACAGAGGGGCAGGCAATGTGTATGGGCTCATAACTCCGAGAGGATTAATGCCGACAGCATCACCCCCATTAATGGCTGTTAATTTGATAATTTCTTTTAAATCTCCAAAATCACCAATACCGAGACTGTTTTCTGATTTTAGGGCGTATACCATTAAGGAAACGCCATAAAGATGTTCGCGATTTTGAATATATTGCGGTTGGTAGCATTGAGCGGGAGCATAGATTAATAAAGATTGGGTTTTGATTTGGTTATCTTGATAGGCTGTTAAAGTATAATAGCCCTCCTTTAAGGCTGTGGGTATGTTTATTTTTTGACGATTATTACTGTCTTCTTGCCAGATGATGTTTTGATTTTCATCTTTTAGAACAAGCGAGTATTGTTCATTGTCATTTATATCAAATTCGACAGGTTCATTATTAAAGAAAGTTAACGTATCTGCAATGAGTGGCTTTTGATTAAGCTTGGTTATTGAAGAATTTATTTCATTTTCTGTATTGGCAGGAATGTTCATTGCGTTTAAGAAAAAGTGACGCACATCATCTGTTGTATAATGAGTTTGCCCTGTCTTATCTATATATGAAGAAGAAATGCCGGCTGTTTCGGCTAAATTTTGTAATGTATTCATTATCAGCTCCTTTTATTTTCTAGGTATAAATGCAATAAATTTCTTTAACAATATTTTTTTTATGATTATATACATTTAATATAATAATAATAACAAAGGAGTCCCTAATGAATATTGAAAAAATTATAAAATATTTGGAAAAATGTCGTTGGTGCAATTTCAAAGAAGATATTAAACAAGGGCGAGTTACTGATATTACTTTTGAAAAACTTCCTTATGATCATGGTAATAAATTATTTGTTATCGGCGAAGTTACGCTTAAAGATGATGTGGTGCGCTATTTTTCCATGCCGTTAGCACGTCAGAAAAGTATGCCGGATAATCCGCAAGTTGATGTTTTGCAGATGGATGGAGAAATTTATACTGATGCACTTCAGGAACCGGATTTTTGGAAAACTTTTATGGAATTAGTGGAAAAAAATCATGGTCAGGTGCAGTTTCCGAATGGTTGGATTCTAAAACGTCATGACATTTTTGAAGCACAACAAATTGATGAATGTGCCGCTGAAACATCAAAGGCGCTCGGTGTGGAGCAAAGCAATACAACACTTAATGTCGGAAAAGGAAAACTGGCGTTTAAATTAGAGAGAATGTTGGAATTTTCTCATGAGATTAATTCCGAGTTAGAAATGAATGAAAAATTAATGCGTGAAAACTGCGGAGTTATGCCCAAAAGTTTTGGAAGTTTTATATGGCAAATGCCGGATGGTCGTACGGCTTCTTCCGGTATTGTACAGGAATTTGTGAATAATAAAGGTGATATGTGGAATTATCTGTTGGATTATCTTAAACCGCGTATGCAGGAAGGATATTTGCATCAGACAAATCTGACAGCAGAGAATAATCCTAAATTTATGAGTCTTATCAGCACCTTATCGTTGAAGACTAAGGAAATGGGTGAATGTTTTGCAAAAGAAGATGATAATCCGCATTTTTCTCCGGAAGCGGTGAATGATACTTTTATTCGTAATTATGAAAAACAATTCCAAGTGTTGCTATATCAAGCAAAACGTAATATTCAAAATAATATTAATCGGTTGCCGCAAGATACACGGGTGCAAGCGGAGAAAATTTTGGCAAATTGGGATGAAACAACATCAAATTTTGTTAATAGCAGATTAGCACGTATTCGTGGTGCTGAAGATAAAGGAACACTTAATCGTGTGCATGGAGATTTTCATTTGGGGCAGGTGATGGTAACACCTGATGATGATTTAAGGTTTATTGATTTTGCCGGTGAACCGGGACTTTCTATGGTAGAACGTCAACAAAAACACCTTTCGGTGCGAGATGTGGCCGGTATGTATCGTTCAATTAAAGGATATTTAAGTGCGGTTGCAGTTGAAAATTTTACTCAGGCAGCACCAAATGAGTTTGCTAAACAGCATCGTAAAGAATGGGGAAAAACAGCGATCATACCTTTGATTAATGCTGCTTCACAAGCTTTCTTGGGCGATAAGAGTTTGGATGCTGATCCATGGTTAGCTTTGGAAGTGTTACGCAAAAATCTTTATGAAATTGATTATGAATTGAATAATCGTCCGGAAATGGCATATGTACCGATTAGCGGGTTAAGTGAATTGCTTGATATGGAACAAATGCCGGCGAATGAAAATATTAAGGTACTTACTCAATCCGGGAGAAAATTGGCATAAAGCATGCTTTTGGGGTAAAAAGAAACGCTCTTCGGAGCGTTTTTTTGTTAAAATTTTTTTATTACTCTTGCGATTTTAGATAAATACCCCTAAATAACTATAAGATTTAAAATAATAAAGTTTTGAGATATGAGTACAACAGAAGACTATTATACTATTTTGGGCATTACAAAAAATGCCAGTGCAGATGAAATTAAGAAAGCATATCGTAAATTGGCGATGCAATACCATCCTGATCGTAATCCGGGTGATAAAGCAGCTGAAGCCAAATTTAAGGATATTAATGAAGCTTATGAAGTTTTGAAAGATGATCAGAAACGTGCGGCATATGATCGCTATGGTCATCAGGCATTTGCCGGAGGAATGGGCGGCGGTGCAGGGGCTAATCCTTTTAACGGATTTGATTTTACCGGATCCGGTTTTGCAGATGTTTTTTCGGATATATTTTCTGAATTTACGGGACAAGGCAGGCGTTCAAAACAACGGTCTTATGCCGAACGTGGAGATGATATTCGCTATGATTTAGTGCTGACAATGGAAGAAGCATTTAGCGGATTAGAAAAAGAAATTAGTATAACGACTTCTAAAATATGCGAAACTTGTCATGGGCATGGTACGGCAGACGGTAAAGAGCCGCCGGTGTGTGCAACTTGCAACGGAAGCGGAAAAATTCGTACACAACAGGGGGGATTTTTTGTTTTTGAAACGACTTGTCCGCAATGTCGCGGTGCTGGTAGAGTGGTACTTGATAAATGTAAAAAATGTAAAGGAAGCGGTAAGGAAAAACTGGATAAATCTTTGAAAATAAAAATTCCGTCCGGTATAGAGGATGGAACACGGATGAGAGTGGCCGGAGAAGGTGAAGTTGGTAAAAATGGCGGTCCCAAAGGTGATTTGTATGTTTTTATTACGGTCAAACAACATAAACTGTTTGAAAGATACGGAGTTAATTTATTTGTGGAACAGCCTATTTCTATGACTAAAGCTGCTTTGGGCGGGCAATTTAAGTTGAAAGCTATCGACGGAGAGGCTTTAGATGTTGATATTAAACCAGGAACGCAGCCAGGAGATAGAATTCGCTTAAAAGGAAAAGGTATGCACTATATGAATTCTGATAAGCGTGGAGATTTGTTTGTGCAATTTAAAGTGGTGGTTCCAACCAAACTTACTGCGGCTCAAAAAGAATGTCTGCAAAAATTTGATGATTCTGCAAGTGCTGAAGAGAAAAGTTTTTGGTCTAAACTGTTTGAGTAAAATATTGTTATAAGCTATTACAAATATTGAAAAACTAATAGTTGTTTAAGCTGGTTTTTATACAAAATTATTGACAAATATAATATTTTGTGATATACTCTTCGTTACGACGCGGTAATTGGAGCTTTATTATGTCGAAGGATGAGAGTATCCTTATAGGTGATTGTGTTTCTGAGCTGACTGATGTTCAGCAAATACAAATTGAGACGGGTGTTTCTCTGGTGAAAGACTGGGTTAATCAGTGTTGTCGATTTGGATCTTTTTTGAATTATAATGAGCTCGGTCTGGATTTTACTGATAATGACGTGTATAAAGAAGCTCAAGTGCAATTAAAAAAAATAAAAATTTATATTACTGACCACTTAAAAGAATGTTTAGAGAATAATATTATCAACGGAAAGCTTCATTTTAGAGAGAGTATTCTTGCCGAATTTGGCGGTAAGGATAATGCTATGTTTGCTTTTCAGATGGTTAATGAACAAAAAAATATGATGAACCAAAATCAGATTATAAATAGTGCGTTTAAATATGTGAAAGAGCCGGTTTTGTTTTTTAATCCCAAAGCTTTTAGTGATAATGTTGAAACAGATGATAATTTATATCATTTTGTGGCAGCTGAGCTTGTAAAAGTATTAGGGCTTTCCGTTAGTGAAAATTTATCAGAAGCAATTATAAGCGGATATTTAAAGAAAGGTGTTTCTTATAATTCTTATTTAGATAGTGAAAAAGAAATTTATGCACGATTAATTAAATTTAGGAATAATTTTGATTTTGATAAAAAACACGAATTCACAATTCTTGAATTAAAAGATTTGTATAAAAAATATTATCGTAAAATTACACCTTATTTATTGTTTGATCGATATGACTATGAACAAATTTGTGATTGGCTGAATTATACATCCGGAATAGATAAATCTGAGTCTGCTATAATTAATAATAATGCTGTGGCAGATGAATATGAAGAATTTAATTTATTGAGGTTTGTTTCTGATTTACCGGAAAAAGAAGAGCAAAATTCGCAGTTTCATGAATGTGAAAAATTTGATTTGTTGAATTATCTTTCTGAAGAAGACAGGCAAAAATATCCGCATGAAATTTATTATGATTTTAAGAAAAACTTTTTGTTAAGTCGTCTTGATTTTTATGAAAAAAGCCGCAAGTGGTTAGGATATGCAAAGAAAAAAATGCCGGTTGATCTTTATGGTAAGAGGTATCCGGCAAAAGTTTTTGTTTGTGGAAAGAAAACAATTGCTTTTTGTGAAAATTGCTGGCATGTGAGTGTGATGATTTGGAATAAGTTGTCTTTGTTATTGGAGCGGTTAAAAAAATTGTTGAATTTGGATAAAATTAAAGCTTTTTTTAAGTCTCTTT
>JAGCRL010000233.1 GCA_017964705.1 Alphaproteobacteria bacterium | reverse complement strand
TGAAAGATGTAATCGTCATTTCAAACGGGATGATATAAGTTGGGAACAAACAAAGGTAATATTTGTTGCTTCATCCTTTAATGATAATCAGAAGATTTCAACCAAATTTAAGGATATTGCTATTGAACTGATGGAAGTTAAGCAATTTAAGGATGGTCATATCATTATTAATTCGCTTAAAGATGATAGTTCTCAAGTTAGTGTTAAAACGATAACAAAGAATGACAAAGTTTATGATAAAGTTTCTCGGGAAATAAAGGTATATACTGAAGAAGACCACTTAAATAATGGAAATGATAAAATTAAGGAACTTTATGAAGATTTAAAATCTGCCATCCTTAACATTGATTCCAGTATTAAAGTAGAGGCAAAGAAACTCTATATTGCTTTTAAGCAGTCAACAAATATCTGTGACGTTGAAATATTAAGCAATAAACTGAAAATTTATCTCAATGCTAAATGGGGTACCATAGATGACCCAAAACATTTATTTAAAGATATCCGAAATGTAGGACATTGGGGAAATGGTGAATATCGTGCAGAAATAAGCAATGATGATAATATCGGTTATATTATTGATTTGATAAGACAAGTTATTCAAAAACAATAGATGAAATTCAAATTAAACTGCCTCTGGCATCTCCTGCGCTTGCTTAACCATTGCCTCAATTTGTTCTTTGGTGGCGCCATGTGATAACAAGAAGTTTTCTAATTGCATAAGCCTTGTTTCGGTATGGAGCAATTTTAAGCGTAATGATGAGTTTTCTTTATCCAACGTATCATTACGGATTTGTGTTAGTTCAAGCTCATGCTTACAATAATTCAAATCACGCAGGTAATTATCTCGTTCCTGTTTGAGCATATTCTTATCAAAATCACGCATATCTGCAATAATCGGTGCAAATTCCTTACCTGTATAGGTTAAATGGCGGCGTCCTTTATCGTCTTTGACTTCATTCAAGTATCCAAGTTCTTCTAACTCTTTGATGTATTTTCTAACAGTATCGGGCTTAACATCAACGCATTTGGCGATGTATTCATTGTTGCCGAAAAATGTAGGACTTTTGGGATTTTTGGTACGATAGATAACTAATTGTAAGATTTCACGCTGGGTTATTGACAATTCACTCTGACTTCTGCTCATGTTGTTCCTTTATAAATTTCTATAATTATTTATCAGGTAAAATCGGCCTTTGGCATCTATATCCACTCTTGGCACGTATATCCGCTGTTTGTGGCACTTTAGGCACGTATATCCGCTTTCAGTGGCATTTATATCCGGTTGGGACGGCACATATATCCGGTTTTTGCGGTACGTATATCCGGCTTTGAATTTTCAAACCCCTGATAGAATAAGGCTTACAATGCAATTCTGAACGGCTATAATATAATTAAAATATAAAGAGGATATATATTATAATAGAGCCATTTTCCTTCGGAATTAAAATAGAAAGCCAAAGTAATTTCCTGATGAATTAAGGATAACAGATTTGCCTCATTTAAAGCAAAAATAAAATCAGCAATATATGGAGAAAATAATATTGACAACAAATGACTCGTATAAAATCCGAAGGCCAGATTAACGGATAAAAAAATCAAACGGAAAATGGAAATTAGGTGGGGAGGGGCTTTCCGCTGGGGGCGATAACAAAAATGCTACCGGAAGTCCGGTAGCACTTGTGATGAAATTTATTTTGAAACAATCGAGCAGGAATCTGCTACACAAATATTTATCTTTCAAATTATCAGAACCAATATCGTGCCAATTTATTCAATAAATATTCTTGTGAAAGGAAGTTTAACAATACAATTACAAGGAATATGCTATGAAAGATAAAGATACTGACTTAAAGAAAAAAATAGAACGCTCTTACCAACTTTTGGATGAATACAACGAACTGGCGAAAAGTGCCGAATTGCGTGATATTACAATTAGAGACATGAAAGATGTTCCGCTATTGACGATTGAATCCATTAAAAGATATTTTGCTAAACACCCTGATTGTAAGTTGGAAAGCCCGTTTGAATCAACTCGTAAAACACTATATTTGATATGCTGTGAAAGGGCAAGTGACATTAAAGGCATTAAGTATTTGCTGGAAAAAGGTGCGGAATTGAACCGAACCGACCTCCTAAACGAAAATGCGCTGATGCTGCTGATACGCAACGAAAATATGCCTCTGTCGGCAAAATTACATATTATAGAGTTTTTAATTAATCAAGGAATAGACATCAACTGGGTAAATCATTACGGAGAAACGGCTCTCTGCATCGCATTATATGAGCACCAGACCGAGATTGCCGAATTGCTTATCAACCACGGGGCAATGCAAATAAGCCTCGGCTCACCGTCCAAAACAACCATATCCATGTTGTGACTAGCCATTTAAGACAATTC
>JAGCRL010000232.1 GCA_017964705.1 Alphaproteobacteria bacterium | reverse complement strand
CAATCCGTCCAAACCATCACTCAAATTAACCGCATTGGAAGAACCAGAAATAACCAACAGTGCAAACAAAAAATACAACCAAGAAAGTTGAAACGAACAACCGATATATGGAATAAATAGTTTACTGTCAACAGCATTAGGAGTTGCCGCACTAATCACATTAACCGCCAGCACTGCTGCCATAAACTGAATAAACAGTTTCATTTTTGCGGTCATTGCATTTGGTGTATGTTTTTTTATTTTAACATAATCATCCACAAATCCGGTTGCCCCGAAAATCAAAATAACCAAAATAGAAATCCATACGAAGTGATACGTAACATTAGAAAACAGCAACATTGCAAACAAAGCTGTTCCCAAAATCAGCAACCCGCCCATAGTCGGTGTACCTTTTTTCTCTTCAATATGGCTTTGCGGTCCGTCATCACGAATAGGCTGTCCGCCTTTTTCATGCCCACGCAAAAACGCAATTAATTTTGAACCTGTTAATAAAGAAATAATGAGAGCTGTAAAAAACGCATATACGGCGCGATTTAATGCCGTTTCCGGCTCATAAGACCACATAGACCACATTTTTATTTTATCCTGTTATTATATAGTTACAAAGAAAAATTATTTATCTTATCCTAACATAACAGTCAATATCTAAATGAAATCTTAAAAAAAACTATTCATGCAAAATATTTTTTTATCCTTTAAACATCATCTTGAAACAAAAAAAATTATATTGTAATTTTGCACAAATAGTTTATACTTAAAAGTATAAAATATGTTTATGGGAGCGCTTATCATGTTAAGATATTTTGTAATGTTGTTATTGTTGTTAATTCCATCTACCGGTCATACCGAAGATGTTGATGTTCCTTTGGAATTACAAGAATTTGAAGCTTATTCAGATGTCTTACCATTGGATGAATATGGTATGGAACGCGGCACAAAACGCATTCTCCGTCAATTAGATATTATTCCCTATATTTTATCTGAAATCAAAGAAGACGCTGCTGCCAATTTATCCTCTCCTGAACAAGTATTTTGTTATCATGTTACACGTCGTCCGGCAGATTATACCGGATACACTTTAGATCGTTTTGCGGTTACCGGATATTGCGGTGAATTAGATACTTCTGAGATTATTACCACTTATGAAGCATTATTCACCAAAAACACCAATGTTCTCACTCAAAAATCAGATTGTCGGGTTGAACCTAAGCTCATGTTACGCTTTGTTCGCGGTGTAGATTACACAGATGTTTTATTATCTAATCCTTGTTCATCGATAACAGTATTTTATGGTGGCAGATACAATTCATTTAATATTAAACAAGGTATTATGACCGAAATTATTGAAGAATTACAAGATAAGAACGAGCGTTTTTACTCTCCTGCGTTATTAAAACAGACGGTAGCCAATGGTAAACCGAGTACCACCGAAGAAGAAGAGTTAATAGAAAAGAAGCAACGCGAACATCAACCGATAATGAATTGGCAAACAGATACGGATTCTTCTCAAGTTTCATCAGAAGCTGAAGAAGAAAAACCTGCAACAGGTGGCTGGGGTAATTTGAAAAACTGGCAAATAAAAAGCAAAAACTGATTTTTTTAATTATACCCTTGCATAAATCTTAAATCTGCGGTGTACAAAAAAACGTACATAAAGGAGCAAATCAATGACATGATTGGCGCTATCCAAGCCCTCTCCCCTTTATTTGAGGAAACTCTTAAGACGCGGCGAAAATATAACATCCTCTTCTGCAATGTTGCGCTTGAGCAGCATATCAGATTTTTTCCTGGTGCGAGAAAGAGCAACATATAGTTGTCCATGTGCAAAAGCTCCCCGATCAATATCCACAATAACCCGGTCAAGCGTTTTTCCCTGCGCTTTATGAATAGTGAGGGCATAACCGAGTTGCAAAGGAAATTGAATAAAAGAGCCGGTTTCTTTTTCTTTAATTTCTCCTGTTTCTTCGTCCACATCATAGGCAAAAGATTTCCACTCTTCTCTTCTGACGGTAATATATTTATTGTCTTGCAGACAACGCACCACAATTAATCGCTCATCAAGTTTTTCCACCACACCTGAAGTACCATTAATGTAGTCTGGATAATTATTTTTATTAAAAACCACCAACGCTCCTTCTTTTAAGGTAAGTGTTTTTGGCGAAGGTGTATCTTGAATTTTTTCAAAATTTCCGCTCACAGATGCTTCATAGCTTCGTTCATCGGTATTAAGCGCTGCCAAACGACGTTTATTAATTGCGTCGGCCACTTGCCGATAAGGAGTAATTGTAATAGCTGTACTAACAAAATCTGCCGGATATTTTTCCGTTCTGTTAAAATAGGATATTGTTTCAGGGATATTTTCGTCACGCCGAATATTTTGCAAAAATCTAAGTAATTCCTGATCACTTTGCCGATAAACCTCTGTCAGTTCCACTTTTTCAAATCCGCCTTTTTGATATGCTTTTGCATCAAAAAAGTAAGGTTCTGCAGTTCCGTATTCCTGTTTAAAGATAGGCATAACCTCATGTTTAATAATTGGCGGCAATTGGCATATATCTCCAATCAGAATAATTTGCAATCCGCCAAACAAAGCCAAGCTACCTCTTGCCTGGCAGCATAGTGCTTCCACTGCATCCAGAACATCCGGTCGCAACATAGAAACTTCATCAATCACCAACACATCAGTTTTTTTCAAGATAGACTTAAGTTTTCTCCGTTTAGAAGATAGCACTTCGCGCATAATCAAAAAGTCGCTCAACGGCAAAGTAAACATAGAATGTATCGTTGCCCCTTCAATATTAAGGGCAGCGATAGCTGTTGGTGCCACCAATCGGATACGTTTTTTAGAGTGTTTTTTTAAATATTTAATAAAGGTAGATTTACCGGTTCCAGCCTGTCCCTGGATAAAGAAATTTTGATGCGTATGTTCAATTTTATCAAACAGTCGCCGTTGCACCAAGTTAAGTTGTTCCAAATCCCTAACAGATTTAGAAAACTCTTTTAATGCATTCATTTCGGATACTTCATTCATAAAAAGACTATACTTCCACCCAACTTAAATTGTCAAAAAGAATCAGCATAACTCATCATTTTTTCCTCATATTGACAAAATCCCCCCAATCTGTTATTATACCAATAATTACTAATTATTATGTCTCACAATTTAAATTCTTCTTTATGTCAAAAAACTCAAAACACCTTTGGTTTTTGTTGAAATTGGTCTGCATTTTGGCATCTGTCTTATCGCTTGCCTGTGGCATACATATCGCGCTTACACCGGATTGGAACCCCGAAAGCCGCCTATTTTTTTGCACGATATCATTAATTTCATCCTGTGCTACTGCTTTTCTTGCAATTGTCGTGGGATGGCTTTATCGGATAACGAAACAGATTAAAGAACTCCGCCAGAGTATAGACGAAACAGCAACTAGAATCAAAAAGTTCCAGCAAAAGGTTGATGAATTCCAAAAAAGCCAACATCAATAAAAATTGATTGGTATCCCTAAAAAAAAGCGCCGGTCCCAAAACCGGCGCTTTCTTAACAACAATTATAATTATACCCTTTCCTTTTCTGTAGATAAATCTCCTGTGGCGAAAGCTGATGAACTTGCTCATGTACTGGAACATCTTGCTCTCTTATTCCGTTATATTCATACCAATTTTTGCTTACATTCTTTTCACCCAGCATGATTTGAAGTTGCTGATAAGTTTGCAATGTATGTGAATCACCAATATGCTGTTTTGCATACTTCAACACTTCCTGTCCATTTAATCCTGAAAATACCTCAGGCCAATTTCTTGCTATTTCATCTAAAAACTCTGGTGAATTAATTTGTTCGATTGTTTTTCCTCTCATTAATTCTTCCCAACTCTTACATGTTTTCATGCCGCGACCATTCCTACCTTCAAGATTTCCATATTCATTCCCCACAGCATTTAACATCTGCCAAACAGCCGGATTAATTTCTTCAGGACTAATACCATCTTTTTTCAAACGTCCTAATGCACTGCTTTTATAATAATAATGTCCCATTACTTGTGTAGCAAAATCCAACTGCAATCTTTCTGTGGAACCTCCTTCAGCCACAAAAACATTAGTATAATGAGGGAATTCTCTATCCATATGAGACATATCATTTTTAGAATCACATCTTTCCGGCTCTTTTGTCAGATATTTATTTAAAAACTCTTGCTTTTCTTTATCAGTTTTACATTTTTCCCACCTTTGAATTATAATTCCCATTGGTTCTTTAAACATTTGCGAAAACAACCCATAGCATTCATCCCTATAATCTTTCCAATTATCCAGTGCGAAGCCAACCATTCTCTGCAAATTTTCCTCTGAAAGTTGTAATAATCCATACCCGACTTGGTTAAAACCGCTCCCGCGCACACAAGCCCTATCAACTCCTTCCGAAACAGTTCCGTTTTCTTTCATAATAGTCGCAGTCCACAACCCCCCGTCATACGCAGCAACAAATCCGTTATCAAAATCTTCTCTTTGCTTCCGCAAATCTCCTGCTACATCATTAATTTCAGTCAACGATGTATTATCTAACATAGAATAAATTTTACGTTCAAAGCGCTCAAGTATGCCATCATCATTCAACATGCTTGATAATTCATTTGCCGTCGTCCAAGAATGCGAATCACCAACATGCTCTTTTGCATACTCCAACAATTTCTGTCCATTTAATCCTGAAAATGCATATGACCAATTTCTGGCAATTTCATCTAAAAACTCCGGTGAATTAATTTCTTCAATTGTTTTTCCACGCATTAATTCCACCCAACTCTTACGTGTTTTCATGCCGCGAACATTCATACCTTCAAGATTTCCATAGGCATTCCCCCCAGCATTCAAAACCTGCCAAACAGCCGGATTAATATCTTCCGGATTAATACCCTCTTCTTTCAAACGTCCTAATGCACTGCTTTTATAATAATAATGTCCCATTACTTGATTAGCATAATCCAATTGTAATCTTTCCGTAGGACCACCCTCAGCCACAAAAACATTAGTATAATGAGGAAATGCCATATCCATATGAGACATATCATTCTGAGAATCACATCTTTCCGGCTCTTTTCTCAGAGTAGGCTTCAATTCCTTTGCACGCTTTGCATAATATCCTAAAACCTGCTGTTTTTCCTCGTTACTTTTACACTTATCTAAACGTTCTTGTTTTTCTTTTTCTAGATTTTCCAATTCTTTTACTAGATTTTCCAATTCATCCATTGGCATATTAAACATATGGCTCAACATATCATGACATTCAGGATACTCATCCCAATGTTTCAGCGCGAAGTAAATCATTCTCTGCAAATTTTCCTCTGAAAGTTGTAATAATCCATACCCGACTTGGTTAAAACCGCCACCGCGCACACAAGCCCTATCAACTCCTTCCGGCAACATTCCGTTTTCTCTCATAATGACTAACGTCCATAAACTCTCATCATCAATTGCAAGATCTTCGCTCATATCTCTCTCCTAATAAAAAAATTACTATATTAAGTATAGTTATAACCATAAAACGTTTAAAAAAAATTAATCCCATAAGGAAAACGCCGGTCCTCAAACCGGCGCTTTTTTTTGCCTCACACCAATTTCTAATACTGAAAATTATTTCTATCTCTTATTTCCCTAATTCCGGCATTAACCACTTCTTCAGCATCTCTTTCTCTTTTTTGAGCAACTCTTGCTCCTTCCTCTTCATTATAATCCGGTAAAGTTTGTTCATCAAATTCCAATCCTTTAAATTTCTGCACAACCTCTTTTGCATTCAAATCTTTATCCAACAATCTGTCAACAACACTCCCCAGATATTGCGGATCATCTTTTGAGTTTTCCATCCCCAATATATCTCTAATACCATCTGTATAGCGAATATCTATTATTTTCTTAAGAATTTCATACGCTCCTTTAACGCCATATTTTTTAATAAGTTTTCGCTTAATTTTTTCTGTCTCCTTAAATCTTTCACCGGCAAGACAATAAGCCACCGCATAATTTATTTCTTTACGCATCTCTTTATTTTTAGAAAAAGGCCAAATAACATTAAACCACTTTTTAAGCCAGGTATCATGTTTTTTTCTTTCTTCTTTCATTTCTTCACGTACATCCATTTTTTATCTCCTTAAAAATTATGATCTGCTTCTATCCTGCAATCTGGCGGCCATCGCAGCATCAGCAACAAGATTATCCTCACTATGCTGTTCATTTTCAACATACGCATGTGTTCTCGCCCAAGGCTTATATACATTATATACATACCTATAATAAGTTTCTTTATCCTTATCCCCTACCATTCTTGATAATTCCCATGCTGTCGCCAAAGAATGTTTATGATTCCAACGAGATAATGCAAACTTCATAGCTTTTTCATCAATTGCCGGGTAACGTTTATAAATTTCAACTAACATTTCTGGAGAATTAATCTTTGCTAATTTTTCCTCTTTTGTTAAATTCGAATCATCAATTACCTTGCTTAGAATAGCTCCTGCTCCATCGCAATTACCATATGCAATCCCTGCTGTTACCAACAACTGCCAAACAGCAGGATTAATATCTTCCGGTCTAATACCACCTGCCCTATCATTTTTCATCCTATCAACAAGTATCGACAATCCCCCAGACAGAACTTTTTTACCAGAACGATTAATACTATAACGATTAAAATAATACGGTCCCAATTCTTCAGTAACAAAATCTGCTTGCAACTGCATAGTTTGGGTTCCATGGTCAACAAATATTGCTTGATATGCTGGCATTGTAGAAGAACAGCCATGTACTCTATTTCCATATTTAACTGTCATATCCGTTGTTCGCAATAAATCCATCATACCTTCAACACCTTTGGCATTTAAAGTTGCTTCAAAATTATTTAGATCACAACCAAACATCATTGCCATAGCTTTCTTACATTCTTCTGAATATTTCTCATGATTTCTTAAAAAATATCTTATCATTTTTTTGAAATTATCAACACTCATTTGAATTGCCCCAAAGTAAGGTCCACTCGCATCTGGCAGCCCTTTACAACAAACACCGTACTCAGAACCATTCGACTCACGAGCAACAGAAGCACTTAATAAAGACGTATCTGTTGCACCAGTCATTTCTTCTACAGTAGTAGATCCTTTTTTCATACAAACATTATAATTACCAGTAGGATACTTCGCTTCATATACAAGATCAGGAGTACCATTAATTTGCACTATTGAACCACCACGTGACTTTGGCGCATTTAACTCTTTTATACCCCAACTTTGCAATAATTCCTTTGTTCTTTCTTCTGCTTCTTTCTTTTGTAATTCTTCTTTCTTTTTCACCGCCGCATTATAAGCTTGTTCTGCCGCCTTTACGGCCGCATTAACTTCTTCAGTTGTATGAAGACCATTTAGCATATCTTGAATCTTACTTCTTGATGCTGCAACTTCTGCTACTGTTAATGCGCTTAATGATGTTAACTGACCATTTATTTCGTTTCTCTTAGCTTCTATTATTTCTTTTTGAGCCACTGCTGCATCATAAGCTTTTTTTGCTGCTTGTTCTTTTGCTTCAGCATCTTTTGATGTTTTCTTTTTCTGAGCTTCTTCATTTGCACTTACAGCTGCATCTCTTTGTTTTTGCAGTTCTGTCCACGCTCCATCAGCTGTTTCGGACGCATTTTGGGCGAATGCTTGTGCAGCCTCGCATGATTTAATTTCCTTTTCAGCTTCGATTTTAACAAGCCCCTTAATAGCTTTTCCAGTCTCTTCAGCATAGTCCCCTTGCGTTATTTTTCTTTCATCAGTTGTTGGCATTTTCTCACTTTTGTCAGCTTTATACTTTTTTGCGTCATTAACCGCATTAATATATTTATTCCACCCTTCCGTACCTTCGCATAATGGATCGCTGCCATCTTTACGCTTTTTAGATGCATTTTTATTAGCCTCACTAAACTCGGCCAAATTCAAACTAGCTTCACATGCTTGCGTAATTGTAGCCTGAGAGTACTCACTAACTTGTGCAACCGTTGCTTCAACTCCTGGATTATTCTCATCTCCATTATAGGCTTTGTTCTTCGCGCCCCAACCACTTGCACTATATACATTTGCGTATAGTTCATCAAGATGATCTAGAGCATCCTCTCCTTTCGCGTAATTTTGTTTTGCTAAATCTAAATTATCATTAACCCTTTTCCATGCCTCAATCATAGCCTTGTTTCTGGTTCTTCTTTCAAAATGTTCTAATTTTTTCTTTGCTTTTGCTATTTCTTTTTCGTCACCATTTTTTTCCGCAGTTCTCACTGCATCTTGAAGGGTTAGCCATTCTTCAAAAGCATTATCAGGTTTTTTGCCAAATAAATCTTGAACATTCTGCACTGTGCGTTTAAACCAATTGCCTTTTTTCTGTTTTTTCTCAGTTTTTACCTCAGCATCACCTTCTGCTTCGTTATCTTTTTTCTTTTTCTTAAACACGCTATTCCAAACGCTTGTTGTTTTATCTCCAATCCATTTACCGGCATTACTTGCCTGTTTACCAATCCATTTACCGGCATTACCAACTTGTTTACCAACCCATATTCCGGCAGATTTAACACCATTCCAGCCATCTCCGATAGCTTTTCCGACGCTCTTAGTTGCCCGTTTAAACCAATTATCATTATTATTATCATCATCAGCTTCCGACAAAACAAGATCATCTGCCGAAGTTCCACCATCGCTTAGGTCAGTGCCTGCAATCCCATTTCCACTCTTACTTTTATTAGACGGTTCATATTCAACCTCACTAATTTCTTTAATAAGTTCTCTAATCTTAGTTACTGGATCTCTATCATCACCATTATTCCTTAACTGACCGGGCAGAACTCCTCTTTCTGCATTCTGAAAATATACTAATGCATCTTCAACAAGTTTATCTGGATCTTTATCATGGTTTCCAAGCTTTTGTCCCACAACTTCCGGTGCTTCATAACAGCGTACAATATACTCTGTCGCTACCTTACTATCGCCACACCACTCTGCCAATTCATCAAAATTTAATTTTTTTGAACTATATCCATACTTGTTTAATTCCTCAATTTGCTCTGCTGTATACGGACTACCAAAACGGGAATCCAATTCCTTTAACTTATTCAAAATATCATCTCTAGATAAATCTGTTGATAATAACTTATCTAAAACTGCTTTTCTTAAATCCTGACCTTCTACATCTTCATCAATCTTTAACCATTTTTTAATTTCACCATCTTTTTCTTTACCGATAATTTCCGAAAATGCATAAAGAACACTTATCGCTTCCTCTTTATTCTCAAATTTACTATTTATCGATTCATTAAACCATGTTTTCGCAGCTTCGCTATCCAAATCATAATCTTCATAAATACCTTCTAACAATAAATCATTAAGAACTTTCTCATCTGCTACTTTTTGCATAACATCTATTATGTTATCAACGCTATCTTTTGTTATTTCTATTCCATCGGAGCTTTTATTCAATTCCCTCAATAAAACCCCATATTGATAAGCACTCAAATTTAAAACTCGTTCCAACAACTTTTCATTAAATTCACAACATTTAGAGATCAATTGACATAGTTGTCTATCAGAAAGCCCATCACCCTCAAGCAATCTATTAACAATATCTCTATTGCTTGCATTGGGTGGTAGATCTAATACTTTCTTAATTCGTGCCATTTCATCATCATCAACCGGCTCAGTAGTACCTTTCTTTACAAAACTTTCCAAAATATTCTGTGTCATTTCTGTTTTATAAATTAATTCAAAATCTGTCCTATGCGCATTAATATAATCTGCAATATTTTCAACTTCTTCCGTCACTGGCGTTGGACCATCAGCCTCATATTCATCACCAGACGGAGCTTCATACCTTGCATTTATATAGTCATCACCATCAAAATACCCAACTGTTGGATCATCATCATCAAAAGGCATTCCAGGGGTTTCATCGTCTACAATATTTTGAT
>JAGCRL010000231.1 GCA_017964705.1 Alphaproteobacteria bacterium | reverse complement strand
CATCTCCTGACAGACCAAGGCTAACCAGATCTCAACTAAAATTGGCCAAAGATGCCTTACAAACGATAGGCCAAAATAAATACCAAGAACTGTTTGACACCCCAAATGAACCAATTTTGAAAAACATTGCTATAGAAGAACTTTTGGCAGCTGGTGTAACTTTAGAAGATTTTCAAACCTTAGCCAACCAAATGCATGCCGATGTACTCAAAGACCAAGAATTAAACAAAAGAGACCATCCGGAACTCTGCCATGTTATGATCCCCGGTGCCACCATGGAAATACTCGCAGAGGCAGGTTTTGATAAATATCCTGGCGAGTCTGTTAGAGCAAGCGGTAACTGCGGATTCGGAACAAAAGGAATTTTAACTTACGCAAAAACAAAAACTGCCCTCAAAAAAAGAACCGCCCAAACAGCCGCATCTGCCGGATATACTAAAGCTGGTTTTGCCCGTGCCCAAAGCACAGGGTATGATCCAACAACAGGATACGCTACTAGCTTTGTCAACAGCATTTGCTCAAATCTGGATATAAGCAACTTACCACCGGGGTTAAGTCTCGCTGGTGGCTGTAGATATTGGATAGGTCCTGAAAATGCAGCACTTGCTATCAATTTAACTTATGACAATGCTGCCCAAGGCTTTTACCCATTAACCAAAGGATCAGCTCAAGATAAAATGCGCATGAATTGGCTCACCAATCACTGCCCTCAAGGAACAATGATATGCTGGGATAACCAAGTTAAAGCCAGTGGCAATACTTTCTCTAATGCTGCCCCCGGTGATGGGCATGGCCCACAACATGGCCACGTAAATTTAAAATTAACAGCTCCAGCCGAAGCAGTTAATATATCTTCCAGACAAATATATGGCTGTGACGGCGTACAAATAAGCGCATCAGATACTTCTCTCCCCAAAGGAGAAGCCGGCCCCAATAACGCCGGATGGTATGGAGAATATCTCCACACAACTTTCACACTTGATGCTCAAATTCCTCAAAAATATGCCGAAAGATTGCTCATCTTAGCAACTATAAGAACCGGCGGCTCGTTAAATATCGAAAAAAACCGCGCAGCTTTTTACCCAAAAAATGCTACCGAACGAAAGAAAGTAAGACAGCAAAGAATGCAATCTGCTAAACACATAAAATATACCGGAATAAACAAAAACCCCAATAACCCTAATAACGAACAGCAGCGACAACCTTCCAGAGCAACCAGAAGAATTGGTAGTTTCCATAGCCAGAGCAACCAGAAGAATTGATAGGTTCCATAGATAGCTCCTAAAAAAGCGACTGTTTCGTTTTACGTTGACACACTCCTCAGATTGTGCTACTATATACTATAATAGCAGTGGATAAAGGTGTTGAGGAGAACTCTGATGTCTCAATATAAAAACCAGGAAAGAATTGCCCTAGAAGCAAGATTAAATGCAGAATTAAGGCAGTCGCGCTTTGCAACTCGCCTCAAAAATGTTGATGACGGTACACCAGAAGATACCCAAACCCTCGTAAATCAAATGCTAGACTGGGAAAAACAGCTCGGATTAGAAATCGGCACCGTAGAAACCCTAATATATGCCTATGGTGAAGATGCTTACCAAATAATGGATCGGGTCCAACATGACACTAATGTTTTTCTGGCTACGATACCTGCAAGGATTAAATTAACCTTAAATCCTCTAGATCAGAATATGCCAGCAAATATTATTAGAGCATTTAGAGATACTCGCCTTACTAATACAGAAAAAATAAGTTGCCTTAGCAATAGCCATAAACATAAACTTGATAAAAATATTGCCAATAACATCATTAATCAAAAAAGAAACGAACAAAAGGCTCAATACCGCTTGTTGGACACAGCCAGCCTTGAAGAATTAATAGCTGTTCAAGCTTATGACCGCGCCGTTCAATATTGCAAAGACCACAAACTTGATATAACTGATGCTAATTTAACAAGGACTGATTTACTCCCCAATATAACTAGTCCTAACAGACCGCAGCTAACCAGTAACCAACTAAACTTAGCCAGAAAAGCCAGAAACAATGAATTATCTGCTAAATATAATCAAATTTGCGGAGGAACAGCTAGCAAAACTGTCACCATAAACAATTTATTAGCTGCCGGTGTTACTGCAGAAGACTTTCAAACCCTGGCAAATCAAATGCATCAACAAATGCTAAGTGTCAGAGATAACAACAGCAAAGCAACACTTCCACCGGAGTTATGTCATGTCATCATTCCAGGTGCCACCATGAAAGCTATAGATAATGCCGCACAACATAAATTGAATAGTAAAGATTATAGTTTAAGAAGCGGCCAATGTGGCACAGGTACAAGAAGAATATTTGAAAATCATACAACAGATAAAAATGCAAAAAAGTTCTACAATAGTTTTGCTAACTTACAAAATATTCCACCAGAAATATCTGACAAAGGCGGTTGCAGATATTGGCTTG
>JAGCRL010000230.1 GCA_017964705.1 Alphaproteobacteria bacterium | reverse complement strand
TCTGATGTGATGGAAGTAACACCCGATAGCACCCGCGTGTATGTTACCGGCGGCGGCAGCAAGAGCGGTTTCGCAGTTGAAGAAGATGGCGCTGGCAGCAAGAGCGGTCCCGATGGCTATCGGGATGCCGTTTCTGGCAAATCTGGTGCCGGCAGCAAGAGCGGTTTTGCTGTTACAGAGAAAGGCGAAAGCGGCAATGCCGGGTATATGAATGTGACTGCGCAAAACTTCTTTGCTGGTTACGATGCGGGAAAGAAAGCCTCTGGAGCAAACAACACCTTTGTTGGTAACAATACGGGAACTGTCAACACCGGTGACAACAATGTGTTTATGGGCAATAATGCAGGTTTCTACAACACATCAGGCGCAAACAATGTGGCAATTGGTAATGAAGCAGGAAAAACGAATAAGGAAGGAAACTATAATGTGTTCCTTGGCCACAACGCAGGAAAAACTGTAAAGAAAGCTACCAATTCTATTGCTATTGGTTATTTGGCCGGCGATGGCTATTCTACTTACGAATATTCCGACAATGTGTTCATCGGTACTCAATCGGGATACAATATTAAATCTGGTTCAAGCAATGTGTTCATTGGTAATCAAGCAGGTTATACCAACTCTATCGGCAACTATAACGTATTCCTCGGCTATAAGGCTGGATACAAGAATACCTCCGACAACAATACCTTCCTTGGCTATCAGGCCGGTTTGAATACATCGTCGGGTGGCAACAATGTATTTTTGGGAACCAGTGCGGGTGAAACTAACACTTCAGGCAAAAGCAATGTGTTCATTGGTAATAATGCAGGATATTCAAACACAGGTGGTTATAGCAATGTATATTTAGGCAATCAAGCGGGATACTATATTTCGAATCAAACTAAAAATGTTTTTATCGGCGATAGTGCCGGATATAAAGCAGGTTCCGGAAATAATGTTTATATAGGGTATAGGGCTGGTTATGGTAAAAATGCAGGAAATAATACACTAAATAATGTCATTATCGGTTCCGATGCAGGAACAGATATTGGCAATTCATCTCAGCAAAACATATTAATTGGTAAAGAAGCAGGAAGGACGGTTACGGGAACTTCAAATATTTATATGGGTATGCGTTCAGGTTTTAATGCCACATCAGGAGGAGATAACGTTTGTATAGGTTCATATACTGGATGTGCAATGAATGGTGGCTCACATAATGTTTTATTAGGTTATTATACTGGTACTAAAGTTACAGAAGGAGATGAGAATACATTTTTAGGCTCATATTCAGGTTGGGAAAATACTTTAGGCAAAGGAAACACAAATGTTGGTTATCACAGTGGTTTTAATAATACAAGCGGTAATTATAATGTAGCCATAGGTTATT
Organism: Alphaproteobacteria bacterium; assembly: GCA_017964705.1. Lineage (GTDB taxonomy): Bacteria > Pseudomonadota > Alphaproteobacteria > RF32 > CAG-239 > CAG-267. The sequence continues at coordinate 446 of JAGCRL010000230.1, read as the reverse complement.
ATGCAGGTAATAATAATGCAACGGGGAGTAAAAATGTATTTATAGGTTACTATGCAGGTGCAAATGAAACTGGTAGCAACAAACTATACATTTCCAATAGCAACACATCACCCCCATTGATTTACGGCGAGTTTGATAACAAAATTGTTAAAATTAATGGCACTCAAGTTTCGACTTCCGACCAACGTTTCAAAGAGAACATAAAAACTCTTAACGGTTCTTTACAGAAGATTAACTGCATTCGTGGCGTTAGTTTCACTTGGAAGACAAACGACGAGATAAGCAAAATCAAAGGTATTCAGACTGACTCGGTCGATAATTCTCGTCTGCAGGAAGGCACACAAATTGGCGTTATTGCTCAGGAGGTTGAGAAAGTTTTGCCCGAGCTTGTTTACACCGATGAAGCCGGTTTCAAATCAGTTGATTACACAAAACTTTCCCCAATC
>JAGCRL010000229.1 GCA_017964705.1 Alphaproteobacteria bacterium | reverse complement strand
AGCATTATACATGATATCCACAAAATTATCTTTAAGATTTAACGTTAAAAGATTTTCTTATTCCTGGTTACTATTTTGTGCTGCCACAATCACCACTTTAATTCTTAAGGCTTTGATTGCCAGCATTATGTATCGACAAATTATTCCGCTTGATTTGCTAGGAATAGAACTATTACTCATTATGGCTTTATACCCGTTATTGGCACGTATATATGTTTGGGTAGAACGTCGTTACATCCATCTGGAGGAACGTTATGAAAAAGTCGAATCATAAATTACGTTACCTCCTAAAACGTTCTCTCATCATGTTTTCCATAAACATTTTATTGCTATTTATACTGGTGGGCAGATTGTATTTTTTACAAATTTACCAAGGCGAAAAATATGCTCTTTTAGCAGATAATAATCGCATGTCCAGACGTCTGACTGCACCGCCTCGCGGAACCATAAATGATCGTAACGGTGTAGAACTAGCTGTAAATATTCAAAACTTTCAAGCCATGCTTATTCCCGAGCAAAGTCGTAACATAGATAAACTATTAGCAGACTTATCAAGCTTACTTAATTTGGATGAAACAGAAATTGAACGCATAAAAAAAGATATCTCCCGCCACCAACGTTTCGTTCCTGTAAAAATCAAAGACAATCTGAGTTGGGAAGAAGTTGCTCAACTGATGATACATAATAATCTGTATCCCGGTCTTATAATTGACGAAGGTTTAATTCGCTCTTACCCGTTTAAACAATATACCGCCCATCCTTTAGGATATGTCGGTTCCGTATCCGAAGCAGATTTAAAGGTATCTGATTCCCCATTATTACAAGTACCGGGATTCAAAATCGGAAAATCCGGATTTGAAAAAACATACGACGAAATGCTAAGAGGTGATGCCGGCCGACAAGTTTATGAAATAAATGCGTACGGACGCATTATGCGTGAAATAGAAAAAAAAGACGGTGTTAAAGGAACTGATTTAGATTTAACCATAGATATTCGTTTGCAAAAAGCAGCTTATGATGCTTTTGGTAATGAAGCCGGAGCAGCTGTTGTATTAGATGTCCATACCGGAGAAATTTTAGCTTTTGTTTCCGTGCCGTCATTTGACCCTAATTTATTTGTAGACGGCATTTCCATCAACAATTGGCAAGCTTTGATTAATGATGAAAAAACACCTATGACTGACAAAGCGATTGCCGGCCAATACTCCCCCGGTTCAACATTTAAAATTGTTGTTGCTTTAGCCGCTTTGGAAGCAGGTGTAATTACCCCTAAATCAACTTCTTATTGCAGTGGTAAAATGAAACTCGGAAATCACCTATTTCACTGTTGGCGCCATAATGGTCACGGACATTTAAATGTTGTTGAAGCAATAAAACATTCTTGTGATATTTTCTTCTATGAAACAGCTCTAAAATTAGGCATCGAAAAAATTGCCGCGATGAGTCATAAATTAGGCTTGGGACAAATGTATAATATCGGTCTGGAAAACCAAAAACAAGGTGTTATTCCGGATAAACAATGGAAACAAGAAAAATTAAAACAACCATGGCAAAAAGGAGAAACGGTTATTGCCGGTATTGGTCAAGGTTATGTTTTAGTAACTCCTTTGCAATTGGTTACCATGTTAGCGCGCGTTGTAAACGGCGGCTATGAAGTTACACCAACTTTTATAAAAAATGACACTCCTCCGCAACCCAAAAAATTGGATATCCGCGAAGAAAATCTGGCTATTGTTAAACAAGGAATGTTCGAGGTTGTTAATGGTGTCGGCGGAACAGCTACACGTGCACGTCTAAAATTAAAAGATATTAAAATGGGTGGAAAAACCGGTACCACCCAAGTTCGTCGCATTTCCTTAAAAGAGCGCGCCCAAGGAATCAGACGCGATGAAGATCTACCTTGGAAATGGCGTAACCATGCTTGGTTTATGGCTTATGCGCCTCATGATAACCCCAAATACGCTGTTGCGGTTATTGTTGAACACGGGCGTTCCGGATCCGGTGTTGCTGCTCCGATTGCCTCTAAAATTCTTGAACAAGCCATTAAACTAGATATCAGATAAAGGAATAAAAATGACAATCAGGTTAAACCAAAATCAAGAATTATCTCTCAAAGAAAGATTTTTAAATCTAAACTTCTTATTCATTGCCATTATCATCATATTGGCCTATATCGGTTGTCTAACTTTATATTCCGTTGCTGGAGCCCAACTGTTCCCGTGGGCTGCAAACCAAGCTGCACGTTTTGGTATTGGTTTGATTATCATGTTTTCTGCAGCTTTAATACAACCTGAAATTTATTATAAAATTGCCACACCTTTTTATATTTTTACTTTAATTTTATTAGTCATTGTAGATGCAGTCGGACACATCGGTATGGGCGCACAACGTTGGATTAACTTAGGCTTCTTTAATCTGCAACCATCCGAATTAATGAAAATAGCGGTTGTATTACAACTTTCTAAATATTTCAGTACCGTCCCCTTAGAAAGCATCAAAAGTATTAAGGGCATCATCATCCCGATTATATTGGTTGCTGTTCCAGTTGTATTTATTATGATACAGCCGGACTTAGGAACCTCATTGATGATATTATTCTGTGCTGTAGCAATGTTTTATCTGGCCGGTGTTCAATGGTGGAAATTTGCTTTAGCTATTGGTTCTGCCATTGCTTCTGCCCCACTTCTTTGGCACTTTTTACATGACTATCAAAAAAATCGTATTTTAACTTTTCTTGATCCTGAAAAAGACCCCCTAAACACCGGATATAATATTATTCAAGCCAAAATAGCTTTAGGTTCCGGCGGTTTATGGTGCAAAGGTTTTCTTTCAGGAACACAAAGTCATTTAAGATTTTTACCGGAATCACATACCGACTTTATCTTTGCAACTTTTTCGGAAGAATTTGGCATGATAGGTGGTTCTCTTGTATTGTTTTTAAACCTGATTCTCATCACTTACGGCTATTGGTTTGCATTTCGCATTCACCACAATAATTACTTTGGAAAAATGGTTATTTTAGGTCTAAACACAAACTATTTCTTATACATTTTCATTAATATTGCCATGGTTACCGGCTTGTTACCGGTTGTAGGAATTCCCTTGCCGCTCATCAGTTATGGTGGAACCGTTATTTTATCGGTAATGACCAGTTTCGGCATAATGCTGTCATTTTATGCCAATCGTGATCGAGAATTAAAACAATAGCTTCTCTTGAAAAGATCTTAACAAAGCATATATCCCTCAAAAAAGGAGGACATATGCAAAAAATATTTTTTATCACGATGCTACTCTGTTTGTGTGCTTGTGCCACAATACAAAAATATGAACAAAAACTCAATTCTTACATTGGTCAAGATAAACAACAATTAATTGCTTCTTGGGGACAACCGTATCAAATTCGCCAACTGGCAAACGGTGAGCAAATATTAACTTATGTCAGCATCAACAAACAAGTTCTACCGGATCCGAATTATGATTTCGGTACTAATTTCCTAACTGAAGATGAAATGTTTTATCCATTCACTTACGGCGGCAATGCTATACCTGATGGTAATTTTATGGGAGAGACAATTACCGATTATTGTCAAACCAAATTCCATATCAAAAACAATTATGTAACCTCTTGGCAATACAAAGGAAACGCTTGTGTTGCATTATAGCACTATGCTGAATTTTGTTTGTGGGAACGCTTTTTAGTGCGAACCAACATTTCTACGCCATCTTTCTGTTTTTTACCTAACAGATTTGTAGGAGAAATACGCTTAATCAATTGCTCTCCTTGTGTAGCAGCAGTTACCAGAAGGTTCTCACGCTTAACCATTTTATCAAAATCACCACGTAACGTATTTGTTAACCCGCCAGTTTGTTCTGAATTTAAGCGCATATTTTGAATTTTATCCGGATTTGCTTCTATTTTTATGCCTTGCTTACTAAGTAATCCGGCAAACAGCGGAAGCACCTCAGAAGAAAGGTGATACAATGCAGACTGCTGAGATGGTTTGCGCAGATAATCAACCAAACTTTTTTTACTTTTTTTAGATTGAAACTTCTGCATATAATTTCCTAATTCTCTTTCCAAAGCAGCAATTTCCATAGTTGTTTGTTTATCTGCTCCACCGGCTTTTTGTGCACTAATTTTTTTTCTGCTTAAAGCCTTAGCTAAATGAAGCACATATTTTTCCGGCTGACTAGTTTTCCAATCATTTTCAATCGTCATCATATCGGTCTTTCTGCTTTCAAGCCATAAAGACATCATAGCATCTGTTAAACCATCATCCCCGGCTTGATCAAGCAATTGAGCCCTATAAGCACGCTGTTCAGATAATTTTGCCGAAGATTTAGAAGAAAATCCGATTGCCAAGAACATAGCCGCAGTCTCAACAGCAGCAGAACGAATTGACTCAGGAGCTGTAAAATGTTCTATTTCTTTTTGCGTAAAATCTTCTGGTGTTTCCAAACCAGACAAAACCTCTACCGGAATTTTATCTGCATACCGGTTTTTAACCCATTCCGGAATTCTTTGCCATATGGCATAGTGATTCGCGTGCCGAGACATAATGGAATTAACAACATCTTCCTTAACATCGTTAACCGAAGCACGACGAAATTCATCCGGATAATTAGCTCTCAAAAAACGGAGAAAATCTTCAGAAAATGCAGCCATAGCCGGGCCTCCTTACCAATATTGCCACCTATTGCTGTAAGTATAACATAAATTCTAAAGCACTGCAACAAAAAAACGCATAAAAAATCCCCCTTAAAACAACCGAAATTGCTATTAAGGGGGAGATTGAATTTAGTTATCTAACATATCCTCTACATTTCTATTACTGTATATACTCAAATAATAGATAATATAACCAACAATGCAGACAAAACATACAAAACACAAGAAGCAGCATATGTCTGACGCTGTTTTTTCTCCTTGATTGAAGAATATCGCCGCCCATATTCCCCAAAACACACCAAATCTAAACGAATAAGTGAACATGGAAGAAGATGATGTGAATGCAACAATCAAAGAAAATAACATTACAACAGAAGCAACTGCTAAGAGAATCAGCGCAATTGTGCCCTCAAAATGAAAAAACACACCTGCGATGATAAGCAAAACACACGCTAACGAAATCAGCCAATAAATGGCTTTCTTCAACTTTCTCATAATACTCATAATATCTTAATAATAAAAATTTATCTAAATATACCTTATTTAAATAAAAAATGCAACCCATTGCTAAAAATAAAATAAAAAAAATAGAAAATATGACCTTTGACCGACTTTATCACCCACCATCAAGCCGGCCATAAAGTAAGCCCGGAGAAGGTTGGT
>JAGCRL010000228.1 GCA_017964705.1 Alphaproteobacteria bacterium | reverse complement strand
GCTCTTTTTCAACATCATTTAAGCGAGACTTAGAGGTCTCATCAGTTTCTTTTTTTAAGGCTTCTTTTTCTATTTTTAGCTGTAATACTTTTCGATCCAAAGTATCCAGTTCTTCCGGCTTGGAATCAATGCTCATCCTTAATGATGAAGAGGCTTCATCCATTAAATCTATGGCTTTATCTGGCATGTATCTATCTGCAATATAGCGATTGGCTAATGTGGCGGCAGCTATTAAGGCTGAATCGGAGATTCTAACCCCATGATGTAATTCAAATTTTTCCTTTATACCGCGCAAAATGGTTATGGTTTCTTCTACATCCGGCTCATCTACATAAACAGGTTGAAATCTGCGTGCCAAAGCGGCATCTTTTTCAACATATTTTTTGTATTCGCTTAAGGTTGTTGCACCAATGCAGTGTAATTCTCCGCGCGCCAAGGCCGGTTTTAATAAATTTGAGGCATCCATTGAACCTTCATTGGCTCCGGCACCGACGATGGTATGCATTTCATCAATAAATAGTATTATTTGACCGGTTGCTTCTTCTACTTCTTTTAAAACTGATTTAAGACGTTCTTCGAATTCTCCGCGAAATTTAGCTCCGGCAATCAGGGCACCCATGTCTAACGCTAATAGACGTTTGTGTTTTAAGCTTTCAGGCACATCATTATTGATTATTCGCATTGCCAGACCTTCAACAATGGCGGTTTTTCCTACACCAGGCTCACCAATTAAAACCGGATTGTTTTTAGTACGTCTTGATAAAACTTGGATGGTTCTTCTAATTTCGCCATCACGTCCAATAACCGGATCTAGTTTTCCTTCTTTAGCACGAGCCGTTAAATCGGTTGTAAATTTTTTTAGACTTTCAAATGTGTCTTCCGATGTTTCTGAATCTGCCAGACGACCTTTTCTATATGCTTGAACAGCCTGATTTAGCTTTATCGGATTTATTCCGGCAGATTTTAACAGTTCTGAGGCTTTATTTCCAGAACTTTGGGTTAATACTTGTAATAGGCGTTCTAAGGTAACGTATTTATCGTTGTTTTTTTCTGCAAAGCTTTCTGCTTCCAACAATAATCTATTATAATCTTGTGAAATTGAACTTTGAACCCCTTCTCCGCTGCCGGCCGGTATTTTTTTTAATTCATCTTGAACACTTGATTTTAAAATCGGCAAATTGCCACCGCTTTCATTTATTAAATTTTCCAATGCCGGTTCATTTAAATCCAATATTGCAGAAAGTAGGTGCAACGGTGTTACCAACTGGTGCCCCATTTTTACAGCTGTATCTAATGAAGCTTTGACAGCCTCTTGAGACTTTATGGTTAATTTTTCTAAATTCATATTTTTTCTCCTTATACTTTTTATGTAGTAAAGCACAGGGACAAAAATCAAGGGTAAAAAATACTTTTTTTAATACGGCAGCGGTGGCAATTGTAATTTGATATTATCTCTGCCTTCCGGCGTTAATAATATAACTGCATATTTGTTATCTATATATAAAGAATCTGCTTTGGGCCAAACATTTTGGGTATTCTTTATAAATTGATATCACTCAGGGGTAATATCAGAAATCTGTGATATTGTACGAAACATTGGTGTTTGTGCATAAAAATTAAACATTCCGGAAGGAATATGACGGACTAATAAAGATTGATTTAGTAAATATGGACTTTTTTTATCGTATTTTTCTTGATAATATCTGGGACGTAACGCTAATTCTCCGGCGATTACAGGAACTAATTGGGTGTTATTAGTGTTTATTCTATTACTTATTCTCATTATTAAATTTTCTTCTGATAATTTGCCTAAAGACCATGCTTTTTGAGCGCTTAGGTCTGATATAACACTATTATATATAATCAATAGCGATAAGAGCAGTCCTATATTTCGTAACCAATTTTTTTGTATAACAATGCTGCTACAGACCCGGCGTAAAAGAAATTTAAGCCGTAAAAATTAATTCGTGGCATATAAGCGGTTTCTTCCGGTGTGCCGGTTAACCATGTGCTCAATATTGTCGCAAAAAAAGCAACTACCCATAAAGCAAATGTTTTAATATTACAAATTGAAGTTATTAAGGCAAGGATAATCGCTATTAGTTCTAAGGCTTTTAAATTTATATTCAAAAATGGTAGTGTTGTTATCAGTTGACTAAAGGCTAATTCCACCATCTGCGGAAAACGCTTTAGTAACTCTGTCAGGGTTACTGTTTTTAAATTATAATAGTCTTCAGCAATCCACTCTAACTTTCCTAAGCCCCATAATAAGGTTTTAAAAAGTATTAATGCTACAAATATGGGAATAGCTTTTTTAATAATTTCCGAAAAGGTTGCTGATTTTAATATGTAGCGATAACAAAAACAAATTATTATCATTTCCATAACGCTCGGATAGACACCAAGTGCTATCAACCAACATATTACTGCTGCTATTTTATATATTGTCTTTTTTTCTGATAAACACAAACCACCGGTTACTAAAGCCACCGCTGAAAAATTTCCTAAAATATTTATCGGAAAATATAACCATCCCAAAATAAAAGGTGCTAATAAAGGCAGTAAAGCAACAATAATTTGCGCATAGAAATCCTTTATTTGCCAATATTTTACCAGAAAAACACCACCTAATGCCAATAAAGCAAAAGCTGTTAATGTATTGATAACTGGTAATATTTGTCCACCAAATAGTGCCACATTTAATATAAATTTGCTATAGCGCCCTTCAAACATACCTGTGTTAAGATTTAGGACTTGAGTGGTTCCTTTTATCCAATCCCAGTCATGATTGCCCCAAAAAAAGGTTAATGAATAATAAGCAAAAACCAAACTTAAGGTGCTTAAAAGTATGAACCATAATTTTTTTTCTTGCCCTTTATTCATTTGCATTGTCCCTATAAAAAACATATAGAGTTTCATCTGCAATCATTTCTTTTAGAGCTATAAAATGCAGGGCTTCAAACTTTTTGACTTTAAAATTAAATTGTTGTTGTATTTCTTCCCATTTATATGTTTTCACACGATATCTTGACTGATTAATAATGAAGGCATCGTATTTAGATAATTCCTGTATATCAAAATGTTTTGCAAAAGAATCTTTGTTCCAATCCCAATATGAACACTTTGTACTGTTATCATATGGACAAACCGATATACTATTAAACTGAAGAAACAGAGCATTTGATATATCTATATTCTTATCTTTTAGAAAGGTATATGCTGCTTTACCAGCCGAATAAGATTCTTTAAGGTCTGTTTTTATTGCATATACACTCCACCATATTTGTATTATAAATAATATGCTCATTAATATTTTTAATAAAGATTTTATCTTCTTATCATGGCATATCCATAAAATATATAAAATTGTTAAAATGATTATTCCGCTATGCCAAACTTTATATACAAAACAAGAAACTAATATAAGCGGTAACAGAAGAAATATTGTTTCTTTGAAATATGTTCGTCCTATTTCTACTATTAATAATGTAAAATATAAAAATCCTAACAATAACATTTCTATATTTTTAAAATCATAACCGCTATATGTTATGAGACCGTTTGATAAAGCTCGTATTATTTTTCTTTTTATCAGTGTTTCATTATATAATAAAATTGTATGATATTGATTTTCTGCAGAAGGATACATCATTATTATTGTGCTAATTATGTATATTACAAATATTAATATTGCAGATTTACATATTTTTTCTTTTTTTAATAAATCTTCAAATATACCTAAAGCAAATATTCCGCACGATAGTACAAATGTATATAATGTTATTTCGCCTAATAGCATTAATATTATTAGATATTGCCATTTACATTCTTTGCGCTTTTGATAATAAATTGCTGACAAACATATAAATAAGAATATTAAACTATATCCTCGTGCAATAATATTATATTGATAAAGAATAAAATATGTTAGTGGAAATAATAAACGAACTATCCAAGAAAAAGGAGCTTTATATACAAATAATGATACACCAGCAAAACTAGGTATTATTGATGTCAGATAAATATATTTATAGGATAGTCCCAATAAAATACACAATTTAAGCCATAAAAACCATAACAGAGGCGCACCTTCCGTCCGCGCCACTTTACTTATTAAATCTGCAATAGACGTATCTCTGGCTATCAAATATGATTGGGCTTCATCTGCAAAAGGCTCATGATGAAACCCTACAAAGACAGATAATAACAACCATATTAGTAAGTAACTAGGAAATACTAACTTTTTTAGAAAGTTTTCAGACATAAGTATCCTTCCCTCATTCTCTTTTATTAGGCTAACTTGTTATATTTTCTTTGTAAAGTTATTTTATGGATTAATACCGCCAAATAGAGATTTACATCATTGATATTATTAGTATTCTAATAATGCGGTGGAGGAGTTTCTTCTTCTAATGGTTTAACAGTGCTTTGAATGTTGCGTAAAGCTTCTATCAAATAACGGTTTTGTTTTTGTAAAAAAGCGATGTCTTTACCTTGCGCAATAATGACATTATTCAGATCATCCACAATACGCTCTAAATTTGAAATGGCCATTTCTATATCAATAAATCGTTGTTCAGAATTCGCCATGATATTTCCCTTTTATTTTTCTGCTAATGCTAAAAGTTCATTTTTTATCTCTGTCAAATTATTAACAGCTTTTTGAACGGCATTGGTTAAAGAGTTTGGTTCAAGAGAAGGAGTTTCTTCTTCAAAAAAATCTTTTTGTATTTCTGTACCTAAAATATCTTTTAAGGTGCGATTTTTAAATAACTTCTGCACACCTTCAATGGTGTAGCGGCGATTATACAGCAATTCTTTAATTAATGATAGAAGTTCTACATCATCAGGACGATAATAACGGCGTGCACTTTTGGTTTTCATCGGCTTAATTTGTGAAAACTTGGTTTCCCAGAAACGTAGAACATGAGGAGCAACACCCAGATCTTCCGTTACCTCTGCAATACTTCTAAAAGCTGATTTTGACTTATTGATGCTCATTTTCCCTCTCTTTAATTATAAAGGACGGTCAAGCTTTTGTTTAACCGCCCTTTTATCCCCTAGTTTTTAACTGTATAAAATATTATTTTTTATTTACAGCCTTTTTTAAGGTTTGTGATGGACGAAAAGAAATAACAGTTCTTGGTGTAATTTCTGCTTCAACACCTGTTTTAGGATTACGACCAATACGTGCATTTTTCT
>JAGCRL010000227.1 GCA_017964705.1 Alphaproteobacteria bacterium | reverse complement strand
TTCTTTTGCAATTGATTATCCGGTTCCATCTTTAACACAAAATCTTTTTAATTCATTGCCATTATCATCATAAATAATGCTTCCGTCAGTAAGCGTCCCATCAACATCAATAACAAGAAGTTTCATATTTTTACCCAATAAAAATTATCTATTCAAATATTGATATAACGCCTGTGCAAAAGAAAAGTCTTCCAGAGTGTTTATATCAACGGCCTCAACCTCAGAAACTTCTATAAAAGCAGGTGAAAAACCAGCTCTTCTTTTATAATTTATTATAATATCTCGTTTTAGGCATATTGCTCCATAGGTTTCCTTAAATATTGGAGAGATATCTTGTGTGGGAGGTGCATTTGCCGGATCAAAATTAGGTTTACCGTTTATCCACATTAAATCTTGAATCCGCTGAACGGTCATAGCAGAATCATGATTACCACTAACTACAGAATCAATAATTTTTTCGATTGTTTCCGATTTAATAAGTGGGTTTGTAGCATGTGTAAGAACATAATTATCAGCGTGAACATCATTTGCAAAATAGTATAATAATTCATTAGATGTTACTTTATCGCCATCTAAATATTTATCTCGCACTAGAAACTTTATACCCAAAGGTAAATACTTTTTTACCTGCTCATTACTAGAATAGCAATATATCTCATCAATATTTTTAACTTTTAATAATATTTCAAAAATATACTGTAACAATGGTTTCTCATGACCAGGTATTCCAAATGGGAGAATATTTTTATTTTTAAGACGTGTACTATTTAGTTTAATTGGAACAAAAGCAACTGTTTTCATTATTCACCATCTCCCTACTCTGTTATTCAAATCAACAATATCATTAGTTCTATAAATCTCTTCTCTTACAATGTTTTCTTTTTCAAGACGCTTTTCCGCTCCAGATAAAACATCATAAACTATATCTTTTTGAATAACTAATATACCATCAGGATCACCAAAAATAAAATCTCCAGGATTAATTTCTACAACCCCATGGATACCTGGATATATAATGGGAACTTCATATTCTGTTATTTGCCACTTTCCATATGCATCGGTACACTGAGCACCCATACAAAAGAGTTTAAAGCCATCATCTTCAATTAATCTAACATCTCGAGTTGGAGCATCAACCACTGCCCCGACAGCCCCAAATTTTCTTGCTATCTTACCAGAAATATCTCCAAACTCTGCAACATCTCGATATCCCCCAGACGAAATAACTTGCACGCATCCCTCATAAAATCTTTGAAACATTTTTAGCCTTATTGTATCATCAATATGCTCTACATCCTGAACTTTTTCACCTTTGCATGTAAAAGCTGGACCAAACAAAACATCTCTAAATGGATAACAGGGTTTAACAGACATATCAACCAAAAAATTTTTTCTAACCTTGAGATCAAATGTAAGAGTGTCATATATGACACCCGCATATAATTTCTTATACCTTTCTACCAACTCATTTTTGTTCATTTTTTTTCTCCTTATAATCATCATAATATGATGGTGTTAAAAAAAGAATATTCATGTTTAAATACTCTTTTATTAATACTTGTTTTATCTTTTCACTATATTCAACTGGTCTATCGTTTCTGCTAAGAGTTTCTATATAAAAATCCCCCTTGCCACTTATAACGCCATCAAAGCCGGCAATGGTTATCTCGCTAATTCCTATTGCTTTAAGTAAATTCAAAACCATTAATACAGAATCTTCATTATAATTTTCACCATGCCAAACCACTCTTGAAAATTTAACAATATATTTTTTATTATCAATTTTATAATGCAATAAATTTGAAGTTAATATTGTAGGTCTATTATTTATTTCATTATATAATGCCTCATATCTTTTTATGTTTGAAAAAAAGATATAATCCAATTTTATATCATTTATAACACAATGTATTCCTATAGTTAAGCACTTATGTTTCTGCTGATATTCTTTAATCAAAGGGTTATTGTTTATTGACCGGCCGGGGGCAATCAATAATAT
>JAGCRL010000226.1 GCA_017964705.1 Alphaproteobacteria bacterium | reverse complement strand
TTATGATCAACGGGTATTTTTTTATTTTGCTCTTTACTTTTTTGATGAGTTGTTTTAAAGCTTTTATATTAATATTTTTGTTATGGATAAATAGGAGTTTTTTGACAATGGTAACGAGAACTCGTTTTGCACCGAGCCCGACCGGTTATATGCATATCGGTAATTTGAGAACTGCGTTGTATGAGTATTTGATTGCGAAAGTTAATGGCGGTAGTTTTGTTTTACGAATTGAAGATACAGACCAAAAACGTTATGTGGAAGGGGCAACCGATATTATTTATCGAACACTTAAAACGGTGGGAATGAATTGGGACGAAGGACCGGATATCGGCGGAAATTACGGACCTTATGTGCAATCGGAAAGATTACCGTTGTATCAGGAGTATGCTCATAAATTGGTGGAATTGGGCGGAGCACACTATTGTTTTTGCTCTAAAGATGAGGCCGATGAACAAAAAGATGAAGAGGCTAATATTAAATTTAAGGACCCGTGCAAGATGATTCCTTTGGAAGAAGCTAAAAAACGGGTGGCTAATGGGGAGCCTTATGTTATTCGCCAAAATATCAATAAAAAAGGAAAATCTATGTTTCATGATGTGGTTTATGGCGATATTGAAATTGACTATGATGAGCTGGATGAAGGTGTGTTGCTAAAATCAGATGGTTTTCCGACATATAATTTTGCTAATGTGGTGGATGACCATTTGATGGCTATTACACATGTAGTGAGAGGAAATGAGTATATTTCTTCGACACCGAAATATAATCTTATCTATGAGGCTTTCGGATGGACACCGCCGACTTATGTGCATGTGGCACAAGTGATGAAAGATGCTCAACATAAACTTTCTAAACGTAATGGAGATGCATCATTCCAGGATTTGGTGGAAAAAGGATATCTGCCGGCGGCGATTTTGAATTATATTGCCCTTTTAGGATGGAACCCGGGTACGGAACAGGAAATTTTTTCATTGGCAGAACTGAGACAAGTTTTTGATGCCAACAGAATTAATAAATCACCGGCAATATTTGATATCACAAAGTTGAAGTGGATGAACGGATGCTATATCAGAGCATTGCCGTTTGAGGAATTTCATAAGTTGGCTGATAAAGAGTATGATACATTCTTGACCAGAGCGGTTAACAGAGAGGCGTTATCTAAGGTTTTGCAGCCGCGAATCGAGACATTGAAAGATATTGCGGAAATGGCTCGCTTTATTGAAACTCTGCCGACTTATGGTGAAGAATTGTTTGTGAATAAGAAAATGAAAACAGATGTTGAAATTGCTAAAAAAGCGATTGCATTAGCAATACCGGCACTTGAAAAATTGGATAATTGGAGCAACGAAGGGTTGTTTGAGTGTCTTAAAGCAGTGGCAATTGAAAACGGTTTGAAAAACGGACAAGTGCTTTATCCGGTGAGAATAGCCTTAACAGGTTTGGAAACAACACCGGGTGGGGCCAGTGAAATTGCAGAAGTGCTCGGTAAAGAAGAAACCTTGCGCCGTTTGGCATTGGTTTAGGTTTTTGAGAGATAATCTTATTTTGTTGGTGGGAGACAAATGACTATCAAAAAAAGAATTAAACACTGGATAAAGTGGCTCGGACGGACCAAAGCTGTTATATGGTTAATAGGCGAATTGGCGTTTATTTATTCATGGTTGGTCGGTAAAACCGGAAAGTTTGAATTGTATGATCAACAGCAGGCGTTTGAGAAATTGATGGACGATAACAACGGCGGAATTTTTGTGGCTTGGCACGGACGAGCATTGATGTTACCGTTTTTTTGGCGGAATACCAGACCGATGAAAGCACTTGTTTCTCCGCATAATGATGGGCGAATTATTGCACAATTGCTCAAGAATTATAATATTATGACGATTGACGGTTCTTCGGACAGACAGGCTTCAAAGGCGGCGTTGGATATTGTGAAAGAGCTTAATCAGGGAACAATTGTTTCACTTATTTCGGACGGACCACGCGGACCGAGAATGAGGTTGAATAAAAGTGTTATTTATTTTGCTCAGAAAACCGGTAAGCCGATTGTCGGGTATACATACAGTTCTGAAAATGCATTGGTGTTAACTAAGGCTTGGGATGCGATGCTTCTTCCGAAGTTGTTCAAAAAAGCAGTGGTGTTGGGAACTAAACCGATGTTTGTGCCGGCAGATGCTTCCGAAGAAGAAATGGAAAGATTGCGTAAACAATTTGAAGATGAGCTGAATGCTTTGACCTATGAAGTGGATAAACGGTGCGGTGTTCAGCAGGTTTTGCCGGAAGATACTGTTCGTGCTAAACGCCATTTGCATCGGCATCGTCATTAATTGAACGGGGGAAAAACAGATGTTTATTCGTACTTATAAATTTTTGATTAGTCTGCTTTTTCCGCTTATTAAAGTTACGTATATCAGAAAAAGGCGGCGGATAGGAAAAGAACATCCGACGCGATTTAATGAGCGGTTGGGGATTTATACTTATCCGCGACCGGAAGGAAAGTTATTGTGGTTTCACGGAGCTTCGGTGGGTGAAGCGATATCTATGTTGCCGCTGATAGATAAGCTGTTAAAAGAGGATGAGCAGCTTTTTATTATGGTTACTACCGGAACATTGACTTCGGCCGAAATTATGGCAAAAAGATTGCCGGAGCGGGCGTTTCATCAGTTTGTGCCGTTTGATGTGCCACGCTATGCAAAGCGCTTACTAAATCATTTTAAACCGGATGCGGTGTTGTGGTTTGAGTCGGAATTTTGGCCATCGCTGATTTCTGAAACGGCAGCAAGAAAGATTCCGCTTATTTTGGTTAATGGTCGGGTTTCGGATAGATCTTTTGCTAAATGGAAGAAATTTGGTTTTGCGGCTAAAGAAATTTTACAATGTTTTACGCTGTGTTTGGGGCAATCTGAACAAGATAAGGAAAGATTGCAAATTTTAGGTGCACCGAAAACGGCTTGCGTGGGAAATATTAAATATGCCGGAATGAAATTGCCGGTTGATGAAGAAAAACTTAAGGTTTTGCAAAATGCTATCGGGAACAGGCCGATTTTTTTGATCAGCTCAACGCACTATAATGAAGAAGAACAGTTGGCAGAGTATTTGCCGCAACTAAAGCAACTGATGGAAAATTTGCTGGTGATTGTGGTTCCCAGACATCCTAATCGCGGAGATGAGGTAACAGCAATGTTTAGGGAACGAAAATTTAATACGGTGCAACGTTCTAAGGCGGAAAATATTGAAAATAAAACAGAAGTGTATGTGGCAGATACCATCGGTGAAATGGGGCTTTGGTATCAGTTGGCACCGGTTACTTTTGTGGGAGGTTCGCTGATTGCACACGGGGGGCAGAATTTTATTGAACCGGCAAAGGATCATAATGCAATTATTTTAGGGCCACATATGCATAATTTTACGGATATGACGGAGCGAGCACAAAACTATCAGGCGGTGATTAAGGTGGATAATGCTAAAGAAGTTATCGAGGCGGCAGAGAGATTGTTTGCTAATCCGAATTTGATGCAGTTGGCACAGCAAAAAGCTTATGATTGGACGCAAAAAGAAGCCCAGGTGCTTGATGGTATTGCGGCGGCGCTTAAGGAGGAATTGAAACGATGAAAACGCCGAAGTTTTGGCAGAAAAATAATTTTTGGAGTTGTGTGTTGGCGCCGTTTTCGGTAGTTTACGGATTTGCAACGCAATGGCGAATTAGGCGCGCTAAGCCGTACCATTCTTCTGCTAAAGTGATTTGTATCGGTAATATTACGGCAGGAGGTGTCGGTAAAACACCGGTGGCAATTGCAATGGCAGAAAAATATATGGCAGAAGGGAAAAAAGTTTTTTTTGTGACGCGAGGATATAAGGGAAAACTTAAAAATATTGTGGTTGATACGGCCAAGCATAGTGCGGCGGAAACCGGTGATGAGGCAAGGTTGTTGGCAAATACGGCGCCGACGATTATTGCTCCGAATCGGGCTATAGGGGCAAAGATGGCAGAAAAACTCGGTGCGGAAATTATTGTTATGGACGATGGTTTTCAAAATCCGACGCTTTATAAAGATGAAAGTTGGCTTGTTTTTGACGGAACAGTCGGTATTGGTAACGGACGGATTATTCCGGCTGGACCGTTGCGGGAGACACTTGCAAACGGTGAAAAACGGGCAAATTATGTGTTGATTATGGGAGAAGATAAAACCGGATTGGCTAAACTATGTAGGTTGCCGGTTTATTACGGAAAACTTCAAGCAGAACCGTTGACACTTGAAAATAAAAAGGTGGTTGCTTTTGCAGGTATCGGACATCCGGAAAAGTTTTATCAAACATTGCGAGAACAGGGATTTGAAGTTGTGCAAACACGAGATTTTGCTGACCATTATGCCTATCAGACGGCAGATATTGAGGCATTGGCGGCAGAGGCATCTTCGTTGGGTGCGGTTTTGATTACAACCGAAAAAGATTTTGTGAAATTAAAAGAAAATTCTGGCAAATGGGAAAAAAT
Organism: Alphaproteobacteria bacterium; assembly: GCA_017964705.1. Taxonomy (GTDB): domain Bacteria; phylum Pseudomonadota; class Alphaproteobacteria; order RF32; family CAG-239; genus CAG-267. The sequence goes on along the minus strand of JAGCRL010000226.1, from coordinate 1,365 downwards.
GATTTATGTTTTGAAAGTGCGAGCAATTATTCAGCAAAAGTAAAATTAAAGACGGCTGTTCGTTGGGAACGGCCGTCTTTGCTTAGAGTTTAGAGATAAACAGCCCACTCGGATGAGGAGGTGGCGGTTGACTCAATCGGATCTTTGTCATACTCTTTTTCTTTGGGCGTATCGTCTTCTGAGTTCACAACTTTCCAGACGAGCGCAGAACCTGCAATGGAAGAAGCAAAGGTTCCAATTAAAATAAGCGTTATCATGACTCTCGATTTTAATTGTTAGTAATAATATGAACACTCACGTTTCGCAAACAAATAATGGTTGCGATAAAAGATATAATTGTTTACACAGGGATATCTTCATAATTTGGTTTATGAAGATATCTTAGAAAGATTTTTTGAGATTGTCAAATGTTGTTTTCGGTTAGCGTCTATATTCGTTTCTTTCGCTAATAATTGAGGTTTGAACGTGGGTTGTAGTTTGAGTTGTTCTTGGGGTATTAGCAGATGGAGAAGGCGCTGTTTGGGTGTTTTTATTTTTTCCTTTTTCTATACGTTGTTTTGCGTTGTTAAAGGTTTGCCTGTTTTCTTCATCACCAAAGGTTATTTGGCAATCTTCAGGAAGAGGAATGCTACGTGGATTTTGGCGGTATTCTTCGAGTTGCTCGGCATCTCTGAATTTTATATTTTTAAGACTTAGCAAAGTGGTCTGAGACATTCCGAAAACCGGATGGGTATCTGCTTGAGAAATACTGAAGCTACGTAGCTGACTGACGTCTGTTTCACGAGCACCGATATCGCATAAAACGACATGGGCGCCGCCACTTTGAATTTTGCTGACATCATCTAGAGTAACCCAGATTTCTTTGCAGTCTGTCAGGTCAAATTTTTCAGGATAGTTTGTTGCATCCCAAATGCATATTTCAGAACCTTCCTTAAAGGTTAAATCGGTTTGCCCTTGAAGATCACAGCCTTGCAGATTAATAACGCTTAAATCACTAAAATTAATGTTTTTAGGCAGATTTTTACAATGAGCCAGGCTGACGGTGGCATCTTTTTGGAATTGTAAGCTTTTTAAAGCCGATAAATCAGTTGCACTTAAATTAACATAACTACAAGGACTGACATCCAGATTTTGCGGAATGTTGCGGCATCTTGAAAGATTGATTTCGGAATCTTTTTTGAAGCGCAGGTTTTTAATTTGCTATAAATCGCAATTGCTTAAATCTACATAATCACATTGGCTGAGATCAAGATTTTGAGGAATGTTGGTGCAGCCAGAAAGATTGACTTTGGCGCCCCTTTTGAAACGCAGGTTTTTAATTTGAGATAAATCACAATTGCTTAAATCTACATAATCACATTGGCT
>JAGCRL010000225.1 GCA_017964705.1 Alphaproteobacteria bacterium | reverse complement strand
ACATGCTTGACGAGGCTGCGCACCTTGAGCGAGCTGAGAAGGTTGAAGCGGCGCTAGGTGACAATACCCACGTGCGGATAGACATTTCAAGCGTGAACGGGGTGGGTAACGTGTTCCACCGCCGGAGAGAGAACGGGGTGGTCTGGGAGCGTGACGTACCTATTGCACCCGGCTATGTGAGAGTATTTATTGCCGACTGGCGTGACCATCCGCTTAAAACACAAGACTGGTATGACAAACGTAAAGCAAGGTACGAGCGTGAGGGTATGGCGCATATTTTCGCACAAGAGGTCGACAGGAACTATGCGGCTGCTGTCAGCAATGTCGTCATTCCGTACGACTGGATTGAAGCAGCGGTGGACGCTCATAAAGACGTCGAGTATTTTGCAGCAGAGGTAGATAACCACTTAAACGAGTGGTACGCAGGGCTTGACGTGGCTGACGAGGGCAATGACAGGAACGCTCTGACGCTTCGTGAGTGGGTCATCTGGCGGTCAGTGGACGAGTGGGGCGAGAGAGATCCGGGGCTGACAGCACGCAAGGCTATCTTAGCGTGCAGGGAGCATGCTGGGCATATTACTTGCATGTATGACTGCATTGGTGTCGGCTCAGGTGTCAAAACGGAGTATAACAGGCTTACGACAGACGAGGGGATTATTGACTCGAACAAAATTCCTTTTATTCCTTGGAACGCAGGGGCTTCGGTGGTGGAGCCATGGGAGCGGATAATACCAGACGATAATGAGAGCTTGCAAAATAAAGATTTTTTTGATAACTTAAAAGCGCAGGCTTGGTGGTCGCTCCGAACTCGCTTCTATAAAACGTTCAAAGCTAGGACTGAGGGTGCGGTCTATCCGGTGGATGAGTTAATATCAATTGACGGGTCTATGCGGTTGTTGGAACAGCTCAAAAAAGAGCTCGCACAACCTACGGTTGGACATAGTTCACGGCTTAAACTGCTTATAGAGAAAAAGCCGGACGGAATGCGCTCACCAAACCTCGCCGATAGCGGAGTGCTTGCGTTCTTCCCTGTCGCAGATAATAACAGTGGTTTCTTAATAGGTTCGTACGGAGTATAACAAATGCCCAAAGGTTTATTAGACAGATCGCCAGACATTGAAACAATGGTTCCTTATTGGGACATGGTGACAGATATTATAACAGGTGAAGAAGCAATTAAAAAAGCCGGTGAGAAATATTTACCTAAATTCCCCGGTGAGAGCAAAGATGATTACGCGTTTCGTGTTGAAAATGGTAAATTCACAAACATCTTTCGTGATACGTTAGAGGGATTGGCAACAAAACCGTTCCAAGATGAGGTAACAGTCGTCGGGAACGCTATAAATGATAAAATCAAAGGTTTTGTAGAGGATGTTGACGGTTGTGGAAACAATTTATCAACGTTTGCCGCTTTAACGTTTTTCAACGGTATTGGTTATGCTATTGATTGGATTTTCGTAGATTATCCGACAACTGATAACACTGTTATGAACAGAGAGGAAGCAAGAGAAGGCAACCTGAAACCTTATTGGCGTCATATTTTGGGTAAAAACGTTCTCGAAGTTAGAAGTTATATGAAAGGTTCGAAAGAGATTATTAGTTACTTCCGCTATCAGGAACCGAGCTACGGAGAAGAACCTATCAGAGTTAGAGTTTACGCAGAAGAATACGACGAACTCGGTAGAAAGCATATTATGTGGCATTTGTATCAAAAACTTGAAAAAACTTTGGACAACGGAGAAGATTTTATAGAAATCGCAAACGGCGAGATGTCCATTGGGTTTATTCCGGTCGTTCCGTTTATTACAGGTCGTAGAGATGGTAATAGATTTAGTTTCTTCCCTGTTATGAAAGACGCTGCTGACTTGCAAATTAGCTTGTATCGTGATGAATCGGCTTTGCAATATATTAAAGTTTTGGCTTGTTATCCGATGTTAGCAACAGACGGATTGAAACCGAAAACTGACGCTAATGGTAAGCCAGAGAGAATTGCTGTAGGCCCCGGACGTGTATTATACGGCGCTCCTTTAGGCAACGGTGCTGGTGGTACATGGAAATATGTTGAACCGCAAGCAAACAGCTTGGAGTTTTTGAAGAAAGATATTGATAAAACCAAACAGGATTTGCGAGAATTAGGTCGTCAACCGTTAACAGCATTGTCATCACAGCTCACAACGGTTACAACGTCTATCGCAGCTGGTAAGGCTAAATCTGCTGTAACAACATGGGCTTTAGGTCTTAAAGACGCTTTAGAGAATGCTTTGTTGATTACATTACAGTGGGAAAATCCTGAAATACCTGTAGATGAACAACCCGAGGTTAACGTTTATACAGGTTTTGACAACGTGCTTGAAGATGGTTCCGATTTGGAACAACTTGGTAAAGCTCGTGAACGCAGAGATATATCTCTTGAAACTTACTGGGAGGAGTTAAAGAGAAGAAAAATTCTCTCAGCCGAATTTACAGCAGAACGTGAAAAGAAACGTTTGCTGGAGGATATTCCGGTTGAAGAACTTGATTCTGAGGATGAAGCAAACCTTAATCAAGATAATTTAACAAAGGAAAAAGAAAATGGCATGGAAACTAGATGAAAATAATAATATTGTTTTAAGAGATGGTGACCCCATCTACGTGGACTCAAATGGTTTTGAGAAAACAGTAGGTGTTGATACTATCGCTAAACTCAAAAAAGAGGATAAAGAACATCGTGAAGCTAAAGAGGAAGCTCAAGCTAAGTTAAAACTTTACGAAGGTATTGATCCTGAAAAAGCCCGTGCGGCTCTTGACACCGTTAGTAAATTGGACGCTAGTAAATTGATTGATACCGGTGAAGTTGATAAACTTAAAGCTCAAATCACACAACAATTTCAAAGTCAAATTACTGAAAAAGATAACGCTTTCAATGATTTAAAAGCTAAATATGAGAATATGATTGTAGACAATGCTTTTTCAAATAGTGATTTTATTCGTAATAATGTCGCTGTACCTGTAGATATGTTTCAGGCTAAATTCCGTAATAATTTCAAAGTTGAAAACGGCGAAGTTGTTGCTTACGGGTATGATGGTTCACGTTTGATGAGTGTAGAAAGAATGGGTGAACCTGCAACAGTTGAGGAAGCAATGCGTATTTTGGCTGAAAGTCATCCGCACAAAGATGTTATCCTTAAAGCTAAAATTCCAAGCGGTTCCGGCGCTGGAACTGGCGGTGGTT
>JAGCRL010000224.1 GCA_017964705.1 Alphaproteobacteria bacterium | reverse complement strand
CGAGTTATTATGGCTTCTACTAATGTGGGCGATGTGGTGTTAGATCCGTTTTTCGGAACCGGAACAACAGGTGCGGTGGCTAAAAAGCTCGGACGTAAATTTATCGGGATTGAAAAAGATGCAACATATATAGAAGGGGCTAAAGAACGGATTGGGGCAGTTAAAGTTTCAACCGATGCAACGGCATTTGAATATTCTTGCAAACGTAAGGCTCCTAAAGTTCCGTTTGGGGCGGTAATCGAACGCGGATTAATTGCACCTGGCGATGTGCTTTATGACGAGAAAAAGAAACATAAAGCAGTGGTGCGCTCTGACGGAACAATTAAGCTTAAAAATGAAGTCGGCTCTATCCATCAAATCGGAGCAGTGGCACAAAATTCCGTTACTTGTAACGGATGGGTGTATTGGTATTTTATGGACAACAATAAAAAATTGGTGTGTATTGATACGCTTCGTGAGCAAATTCGCGCTGAAATGGGTTATGTGGGTGAATAACCCAATCTTTAATGCTTTTTAGAATTGTCTTTTTTTATTTTTATATTTTTGAAAATCATAGTTGCAAAAAATAATCTTAGGTTGTAGCATGGGAAAAACGGACTATGTTATATAGTTATGATGGAGAATAAATTGAAACAAAATAAAGGACTGCCGGAACGAAAGAAAAATAAAAAATTTGGCAGGGGTAAGGATTATAAACAGGCGGATAACCATGCGCCTACTTTGGCGCAGGAAAATTATGCGGCGATTGATTTGGGAACCAATTCGTGCCGATTGGTTATTGCTACGCCGACAACAACTTCTTTCAGAGTAGTGGAAACTTTTTCTAAAGTGGTGCGCTTGGGTGAGGGAATTATTCAAGATAATGAGCTTTCAACACGAGCAATGAAACGAACAATTCAAGCTTTGAAAGTATGTCGCGGTGTGATGGATGAATATATGCCGATTGTTTCTTCACGTTTTGTGGCAACGGCCGCTTGTAGACGGGCTAAAAATGTGGCGAAATTTGTGGAGATGGCAAAACGTGATGCAGGAATCGAATTGGAAGTGATTTCTTCGAAGGAAGAGGCCAGACTTTCCGTAGTGGGTTGTCTGCCGTTGCTTAATCGGCATATTAAACGTGTGTTGGTTTTTGATATCGGAGGCGGTTCGACGCAGATCTCTTTGGCCAGAGTAACTGATTATGGACGGACATTTATTGAGGGATTTGTATCTTTGCCATATGGTGTGGTTACAGTATCAGAAGCGTTTGCCGGTCATGAGATGAGTACACTTGAGTATTCTACCGTGATGGAAAGAACGCAAAATATTTTGGCTGAATTTGAAGAGAAATATCATATTTATGAGGCAATTCAAAATCAAGAAATCCAAATTATCGGGACTTCCGGTACAGTTACGGTTTTAGGGGCTGTACACCTTAAATTGCCGCGCTATAATCGTTCGGCTGTTGACGGAATTGCTATTTCGGCACCGGATATTGATGCAACAATTAATAAAATTAAAACAATGGGCTCAGAAGGGCGCTATAAACACCCTTGTATCGGACAATCAAAATCTGATTTGACACTTGCCGGTTGTGCTATTATTGAAGGATTGACCAGCTTTTGGCCGATTTCTGAGATTACAATTGCAGATAGAGGTATTCGGGAAGGTATTTTGCTGGATTTGATGCACTCACATCGTCAGCAAATTCAGTATAAGAAGAAAAAACATAAAGGACGGCGCTTTCCGTATGACAGACATCATCGGGCAGCTAACGGTACAGCAGATAATTCTGTGGAAGCGAAGAAAGTTTCTTAAGTTTATATTGGTTAAAAAAAAGCCTCTCAAACGAGAGGCTTTTTTGTTTGTTTCTATAACAATGGTGACCAGGCCGGGTCTGAACCATCGCCAGGAGTGAGAACTAAGCGTTCATTTTGGCCGGTGATATCTACGGAGTAGAGTTGAACCGGTGCATTTGTGGTTGCGGTTCCCTTATTTTGACGGAAGAACATTAAAACGCGACCATTCGGAGACCATGTCGGACCTTCAACCAACCAACCTGTGGCTAAAGTGCGTTCGCCACTGCCATCCGGATACATCACACCAATGTAAAACTGTTTGCCTTCCATACGAGTGAATGCAATGTAATCTCCGCGCGGTGACCATGCCGGAGTGGCATAGCGGCTGCCTTGACGAAAACTGATGCGTTCTACACCGGAACCATCGCGATTCATGACATAAATTTGTTGATTACCGCCACGGTCTGAGTTAAAGACGATTTTTTGACCATCAGGAGAGTAACTCGGAGAAGTATCAATACTTGGACCAGAAGTTAGCTTTTTGCTCTGACGGGTGCTTAAATTCATCTCGTAAATATCGGTTACACCATTTTTGGCATAGCTCATTAAAACATATTTGCTATCCGGTGAAAAAGACGGTGCAAAAGTCATACCGGGGAAGTTGCCAAGTAATTCCGTGCGTTGGTTTCGTAAATTATACAGGTATACACGCGGCTTGTTGTTTACAAACGATAAGTATGCAATGTATTGCATATCCGGTGAAAAACGTGGTGTTAATACCAAATTTGCTCCGGAAGGTAGGAATTGGTGACCATCACCATCTTGATCCATTAAAGCTAACCGTTTAACACGTTTGCTGGCCGGACCGGATTCTGAAATGTAGGCAATAACAGTGTTGAAATAACCTTTATCACCGGTGAGGCGCTCATAAATTGCATCTGCCATGGAGTGAGCCATGCGGCGCCAGTTCTTTTTATCGGAACTATATACTTCATACATTAATTCTTTTTGGCTGACAATATCCCATAATTTGAAACGTAACTTCAACTCATCGCCGTTATCTTCCATAATAACGGATTGAACTAAAGCCTGAGCGTTGATTACTTTCCAATCACCAAAAATAGGTTGTTCTTCAATGGATTTAAATTTTTGAATGTAGCTTCGGTCATTGATGATGCGGAAAAGACCGCTTCTTTCTAAGTCTGCCAAAACGACATCACGAACTTTGGTGGCGTAAGAAAAACCTAAAAAGGCGCCAATACCATTGTTATCTGAGATAATGCTTGGAAAAGCTATCGGAATAGGAGCTTGGTTGGCTCCGTTAATGCTGACATTTAGTTGTGCTTTGGCTGGAATGCTCCAAGCTAAACATATTGCGAATATAAGTGAGAAAAATTTTTTCATGTTATCTGCCTTTAGTTATTTTAATATGATAAAATTATCATAAAGGGGTGACTCCTGATTGTAAATACAAAAAATTGTTATATACAGATTGGTTAAAATATGGTTCATTTATTTAATTTTTTTCCTAATGCCTTGAAATTAATACCGGAAGTTTTTTCTATTTTTCTGATTATTTGATGGGAGTTAATTATG
>JAGCRL010000223.1 GCA_017964705.1 Alphaproteobacteria bacterium | reverse complement strand
TATTAAGATATCGATAAGGGTGTATCATATCTGGAATTTCCGGGAAAAGCATATAAACTAAAGAGCCTCCCGCGAACATAACGCAAAGAATATACCAAAATGGATCTAAATTAAATTCATACTTATCAGGAAATATATCAGTTTTAATTCTACTAAGTAAAAATGTTAAAACAAAGAAACACCCTAACAGTGCACTAGATCCATAAACCATTATTTCATTCATAATATACCCCTCATAAATTATTAATGATAGAATATTAACACAAGTTTATTAAATTTTCCTTTGCAAAGTAGCAATAAAAAAACCATCAATGCCAGAAAATTCTTTCAAATGATACGGAAGTATTCTTAAGAACCTCTCTTTTGTATACATTGCATCATCTAAGGCGAGCGTAATGGGTAAAATTTCAAAATCATTATGTTGCTCAAGAAAATGATGAATTTGCTCTTCTCCTTCTTTTTTAGAAAGGGAGCAGGTTGAATAAGACAAAATTCCTTTTGGCGATAAAAATTGACAAGCATGATTAAGAATTTTTTGCTGTAAGTTAGCTTGTTGTAAAACATCATCAAGAGTTTTCGTATTCATAATCTCAGGATGTCGTCGATAAGTTCCGGTAGCGGAACAAGGCGCATCTATAACAATAAAATCAAATTTTTCGTTTGTATTAAATTTTAAGGCATCAGCACATATAATTTTTAGGTTTTCTGAAAAATGTAATCGCTGCATATTTTCATTTAGGCGTTGTAATCTTTTTTCAGAAATATCAACAGCTGTTACAAAAGCTCCAGCGTCAAGCAGTTGTGCTGTTTTTCCGCCAGGTGCTGCACACAAATCTAATACTTTTTTTTCTTTTAGGTCAGATAAACATTTAACAACCAAGGCTGAAGCAGCATCTTGTACCCACCATCCCCCTTCACTAAATCCGGGAATATGCTCAACATGCGTGTGCGCAGGTAATCTTAAGCTACCGGTAGGAAGTAAAAATCCGTCATCAATCTTAAGGGAAACGTTAGATTTAAATGTTAAATCCAAAGGTGGTTCAATATTGGCCATTATCTCCATTTCAGAAATTTCGGCATTAGTATAATCATGTTTTAAGATTTTTAAAAAATCAGAACTGAAATATTTATTTTTACGATTAGATAAAATAGATCCTTTATTTTTTAAGACATTGCGAAGCACAGCATTAACAAAATTAGCACCAAACTTATCTGTTTTAGCTTTAGCAATCTCAACATAAGAATTTACAGTAGCATAATCTGGGGTATTTAAAAATAAAAGTTCAGTTATACCTAAGTAAAGAATTGATTTTAAAATTTTTTGTTTGTTAGGGATTTTTTTCTTAACAAATAAAGGGAGAACCTCTGTTTTAATGAAAGTTAAATGTCTGAAAGCTGACATGAATAACATATTAAAAAATTTTCTTTCAGATACAGAAATATCTGCTTTTAATTCACTCAAAGAAACAGAACCTTCTAAAATATTTTCAAAATAAAGAACATATTTTTGCCTATTAGAGCTCATAAAAAAATCCTTTTAAAATAAACACATAAAAAACGAATTAAGTGTTTGTTAAAATTTATTTTGTAACATTAAACAAATTTTATAAGTATGTAAAGGACAAAAAATGAAAAAATATAAACTGTTTTTCTCTATTATGCTCAGTTTACTAATTATAAATAAAGCATCATATGCAGAAGAAAAAAAAGATGTTTATACGGTAAAAGCTCCTCTTGGCTGCCTGGATAAAAATATAGCAATCAATAAAGAAGTATCGTTAATTGATTTAATAAAAATAGGCATTTGTAACAATCCTGAACTTAATGCAGATTATATGGGATTAAAAGAAAGTGAAGCTAATTTAGGAGCAGCAAAATCAGAGTATTATCCAAATATTACATTAGGAAGTGGTATTAGTAAAAATACTATAAAAAATCAAGGGAGGCACCATACAGAAAATGATCCCTATAATGTAAATTTGGGCTTATCATTATTGCTGTACGATTTCGGAGGTCGTTCGGCGCGCATAGACAGCTTTAGGTATTATCTGGCAAATGCCGGTTTTTCATATAATAGAGCACTACAAAATCTTATTTTAACAATTCATACAGATTATTTTAAGTTATTGGGCGCAAAAGAAGATTTAAAAAGTGCACGAGCAAATGAGGCAATGTATAAAAAATCTTTTGATGAAGCCAGTCGTAAATATGAAGTCGGTCTAGCCGCTCTAAATGATAAATTGCAGACACAAACAAGTTACGAACAATCGAAATTAAAAGTAATAGAAATGGAAAATGCGGTTAAGCAATACCAAGGAGATTTAGCCATAACATTAAATTTGCCGCCTCAAACAACATTTAAACTAAAGCAACCACCCAAAGACAGAGATTTGACAGCTCTGGATAAAAAAGATACTTTAGATAAAATGATTGATGCTGCAGCACGCGATCGTGATGAAATAAGAGCTCAAGAAATGATATTAAATGCCGCTAATTCTTCGTTAAGAGAATTAAAAGCATCACGTTATGGTTCTTTTTCTTTAGCAGCAGAAAGCGGATATAATAACACGTGGAAATCACCACATGCATATAATAGAGATAATTCAATCGGTGTAAACTACAAAGTTCCTTTGTTTACAGGGTTTAATACCAGTTATAAAATTTCTGCAGCAAAATATAAGCGCGAACAAGAGCGTTATAATTTAGATGCCATCAGAAACAATATTAAAAATGAAGTTTGGAGTGCATATCATAACTATCAAACAGCAATGAAGTCATATGATGTCAGTAAAAAAGTATTAAAGAGTGCAGAAGAAAATGAACGCGTTGCTTTTCGTTCATATGAAGTAGGAAGTACGGATATAATTAATCTTTTAACGGCGGAAACACAATTAGCTGAAGCAAGAGATGCGGTAATAAATGCATTTTATACTGTACTTATTGATAAAGCAACTTTGTATCGGGCAATCGGGAGGTTTTGATGAATAAGAAAAAAATATATATAATATGCGGTATTGTTTTAGCAGTTATCATTAGCATAATGTTATGGGGAACTAAAAAGAAAAGTCTAACACCGCAAGATTTTGTGATGAGCACGGTAAAAAAAGGAAGCTTAGCATATGAAGTAACCGCAACCGGAACGATTAATCCAATTAACACGGTAACGGTTGGAACACAGGTTTCCGGCATTGTGGAACAAGTATTGGTAGACTATAATGATGATGTAAAAGAAGGGCAGGTTTTAGCTTTATTGGATTCATCAACCTTAAAAGAAAATATGGAAAAGTCCGAGGCATCCTATGAATTAGCACAAGCCAAAGAGAATAAAGCTAAAGTAACTTATGACAGAATTAAAAAGCTTTATCAGGATAAATTGACTTCATCTGCTTCTTTAGAAGATGCAGAAGTGGCATACAAAGAAGCCTCGGCAAATGTATTGAATGCCAAAGCAGATTATAATATTTCTAAGAAAAATTTTGAATATGCAACCATTACTTCTCCCGTATCAGGAACAGTTATTTCAAAAGAAATAGAGCAAGGGCAAACGGTAGCGGCAAGTTTTTCAACACCGACTTTATTTGAAGTGGCAGAAGATTTATCAAAAATGCAGATAGAAGCCAGTATTTCTGAAGCCGATATTGGGTATATAAAACCGGAAATGGCAGCAACTTTTACCGTAGACGCATATCCGAATGACAAATTTTATGGTAAAATACGCCAAGTCAGATTATCACCGACAGAAGTATCAAATGTTGTGATGTATACGGTAATAATTGAGATTGATAACTCCTCTAGAAAATTATTACCGGGAATGACGGCTTCTGTTACAATCAAGGCAGAAGAAGCAAATGATGTATTAATGATTTCTGCAATGGCTTTGCAGTTTAAACCATCGGCAGTCGTAAGAGGAGAAATGGATACTAAAAGAATAGCAGATATTGATGAAACACAAGATATTGTGTATGTTTTTGAAAAAGGTAAAATTACCCCTAGAGTGATTACAAAAGGGCTGTCAGATATGACAAATGTTGAAATTAAAGAGGGCTTAAAAGAAGGGGAAAAGGTGATAATAGAAGCCAATGAACCAAGGAAGAGAAGACCATGAGTAAAAAAGAAGCTGTCATAGATGTTCAGCATATATACAAGACTTACTTTATGGAAGGCGGAAACAGTCAAAAAGTATTAAAAGATATTAATTTCTCCGTAAAAAGTGGTGAATTCGTAGCAATTATGGGGCCATCCGGGTCCGGTAAATCAACATTAATGAATATTTTAGGCTGCTTGGATAAACCGACATCGGGTACATATA
>JAGCRL010000025.1 GCA_017964705.1 Alphaproteobacteria bacterium | reverse complement strand
AGCACGTTTTATAGGCTCAATTCCGGAAGGTTTGGATTTTAGTCAATGTAAAAAGTTAATCCTTGAAGATGTATATAGTATTCCGGAAAATTTAAAACTTCCTGAAATAGAAATAGAAGTAGCTAGAAACTGTTCTCCTGAAGTAAAAGAAAGAATCCAACGTCATAATACGGCTGTCAGAGAAAGAAAACTTGCTGCTCGCGTTGATGAGACACAAACTGTAGCAGTGAGCGAAAAAGGAAAAACAGCAACTCCAACCGAAGGAAATGCACCAACAGAAGAAGGTGCTACCCAAAAAAGAGAGCCAACCACAACTAAAAAACAAACAAAAACAGAGGGCACGTCAAAAGAAAAAAGTTCAGATAAAGGAGAAAAATCAACATCTAAGAAGGAAACTATCACTAAAGGAAAATCGACCACACCGAAAAGAAAAAAATCAGGTCAAAGAGGTACAGTAGCAACAGAAACTCCTGGAAAAGGTACAGGAACAGGCACAAATGCAGGAAAAAAAGCTGCTAAAGTTGCTGCAACTACAGCGACAAGAAGTGCAAAAAAAACAACATCTAAAGGTATTTTTTCAAGAATTAATGCTTGGTATGATAGATTGTTTGATAAATATATGACTAGAGCAGGAGTAGCTCTAAATAAGGTTGCTCCTCGTGTTGTTAAACAGATTGATAAAGCCGCAGCAAAGCCAATTGAATGGAGCTCAAAAGAACTTGCAAAAAAAGCAGATGCTTTTGCTAAGACAAAATCCGGTAAAGCAATTATGAAAGCAATGGAAGATGCTGGTATAACTAAAGCAGTATTGAAAGCCGGGGGTAAATCAGCGGCTAAAAAAATCCCTCTTGTTTGTGTAGCAATAGGTCTTCAATTAGCTGATGATAGATTTAAAAAAGGTGAATATGTTAAAGGTACTCTTGAAGCTATTTCAGGAACAGTAGCCATAGTCCCTGTTTTTGGAACAGCAATTAGTCTTGCTATAGATGCATCACTTTTAGTGGCCGATTTAGGTGAAGCATTTTTTAGCGATCCTCATATTGCAACAGTATCTGAAATGTACGATATTGCCTTAAATAAAGCTTGGAGTACAGCAAAAATAGCCGCAGTGAAAGAAATGCAAGCTCATTTTAGTGCGATTAGAAGGGAAGAATTAACAAATCCTGCTATAACACCAAGAGATGCTATTTATGAAAATATAAAAGATGTTGAAAGAGCAATTGCTTATAGTGCTACTCCTGATCCTAAAGTATACGCTGAAGCAGCTAGAGAAGAAGTAGCAAACTTAGTCGGGTCAATAGCATATAAAAGAGCTAAAACTATTGCAATGGATAAAGTTAAGCACGAATTATCTGCAGCAAGACAAGAAGAACTTAAAGGTGCGACACCAAGAGATACTTTTTACGACAATCCCAGTGTTAGAGAGGCTAGGAATATGCAAATTGCAGCTGCACCTATAGATCCGGAAGTATATGCCCAAGAACTGGTAAAAGCTGATAGAATGGTAAATCAAACTGCAGAATCAAGAAATAAAAAAGTTACGGAATCTTCAGCTGTACGTACCAATATGTTTAATTGGATAAAAAATGCAGCAAATGATTTGCAAGAAAATATAAACAGATTGCAAAGTGGAGAGATGGGGGTAACTGACTTTGGAAATATGTTTTCCGGAACTCACATTTTGACTGACGTGACGTTGCTTGATGGACAAGTCAATACAGCAACCTCGCCACGTTATTCTCGATTTTTATTATCAGATATATCATGGATGTATGATAGCAAATATAAAATCGACGAAGAGATGGAGGAAAAGCAAAGGATATGGAAGGAAAATCTTAAGAGACATGGCAGATTTAATTTTGTTCCTTGGTGGCGTAGCGATGGTAAAAATTATTAAATAATAAAATCATTCCTTATTTTTTGCTTAGTTCATATAAAGCAATAGCTGCGGCAGTGGATACGTTTAAACTCTCCACATTAGGAGATATCGGAAGTTTAACTGATGAATCGCAATTTTCTTCTACCAAGCGGCGCATACCTTTGCCCTCTGATCCCATAACAATAGCTATTTTGCTGGATTTATCGATTTTATCAATTGTAGTTTTTGCGTAGCCATCCATTCCCATTATCCAAAATCCGGCTTCTTTTAATTTTTCAATAGCACGATTTAGGTTAGTTACTCTGGCTATCGGCACAAATTCTATTGTTCCGGCGGAGGCTTTATCCATTGCCCCGCTTTCCAAAGGTGAGTTTTTATCTTGCATAACTAATCCTAATGTTTCGAATGCCGCGCAGGAACGAATAATGGCGCCGATATTTTGTGGGTCGGTTACCTGGTCTAAAATTAAAATATGACAATGGGGCTTATTTTCTGCCATGGTAATTAAGTCTTGAATATCATAAGTCTCAAGGCGGTTGCAATATAGAGCAAAACCTTGATGAACGGCATCTTGCGGTAATATCCGCAAAAATTCTTTTCTATCTGCTATGGTATAAGGAATTTTAGGAGATATTTTTTCTATTTCCTCTCGATTTTCTGCCGTAATCAATAATTTTTGGATATGTCTTTGCGGATTTTTTAAGGCACTTAAAACGGCATGCCGGCCATAGATAATGAGTTGATCTTTAGAAGTAGTTTCTTTTTTTTGCAAGGAGTTAAATTTTTTCATCTAAAAGAACCTTTCTTAGAATGCCGTTATGTTTTTTTAGCAGTTTTTCCGCTACGGTTTTAGAACATTGTTTTTTATACATTACACAAGCGGTTTTAATGTTATTATTTGCTTTTATACGGTATTCTTCAGCTTTTGCAAGAGGAATCTTGCAAATCGTTGAAATAATGCGGTTGCCTCTGTCTACCAATTTATTGCAGGTTAATTGTAAATCTATCATATAATTGCCGTATGTTTTACCAATTTTAACCATAGAAGCGGTCGAAAGCATATTTAAAACCATTTTTTGAGCCGTTCCGGATTTCATTCTGGATGAACCGGTAACAGCTTCCGGACCGACACGTGTTAAAATGGTAATATCGGCATATTGTTTTAATTTTGCTTCAGGGTTGGAAGTTATACCGATAGTTCTTGCTCCTTTTTTTTGCGCATTGGCTAAAACGGTTAGCACATAGTTGGGGTTGCCGGATGCGGAAATTCCAATTACTACGTCTTTTTTGGTAGGTTTAAATTCTTTAAGATGCTTCATAGCTTCGTTTTTATCATCTTCGGCACCTTCTATGGAATGTTTGAGCGCATAATCACCGCCGGCAATAAAACCGGTTATCATACCGTCAGGGGCAGAAAATGTCGGCCAACATTCGGAGGCATCTAATACTCCTAATCGACCACTGGTACCGGCACCAAAATAAGCTAATCTGCCACCTTTTAAGAATGAATCGGTTATTACCTCTACGGCAGCAGCTATTTCCGGTAAAGCTTTTTCAACAGCTTTAGCAACTTTTTTGTCTTCATTATTTATAACTCGTACAATATCTATTGCTGGTATTAAATCTATATTGCGTGTTTTAGGGTTACTT
>JAGCRL010000222.1 GCA_017964705.1 Alphaproteobacteria bacterium | reverse complement strand
TGTTCAGTATTTTATTGCCGTTATATGATGAAATAAAAGACGAAATAAACGCCCGCGATACAGAACAAAAATTAGGTTTTGCATATCTATCGGAACGCTTGTTTACTATCTATTTCCGCTATCAGGCAAAATATCACGGCTTAAGAATAAAAGAAATGCCTTTTGCCTTAGCTTCGGATTTTTTTGAACCTCCGGTAGAAAATCCCTTTATTAAGCTCAAAACACAACAGTGGGAAGACCTTTTTATTGATCAAAAAAACAATCGTATTTGCAGTTTCAATAATCCTTATCGTAACTGCGGCAAATATGAATTTTTACCACAAAACCGCCTGAAAGTAAAATGGGATAATGGCGGCACATCTTATTTCTATCACACCCAAAGCAATGAATTTATACAGGAAAAATAAATTATCTCTGTTCATTTAACACTTAAAAGCGCTATTTTAAAACATCTATTAACTAAACATAAACCATAGTGGTTCTAGAATATCCCCCGATTTAGTAAAACATCTTTAATGCGGAAAAATAAAATGCATTCCATTAATTCACTTCTTATTGATTTGACATTAATAACCATCTACGCCGGTATTACTACTCTTTTATGTAAAAAATTAAAACAACCTCTGGTCTTAGGTTATGTATTAGCAGGAATTTTAGCCGGTCCGTATTTTAGTGTTTTTCCGACAATCAGCAACAAAGAAGCTATTTCGCTTTGGGCTGATATCGGCATTATTTTCCTTTTATTTGGCTTGGGGCTGGAATTCAGTTTTAAAAGGATGCTTAATGTTGGTAAAGCAGCCATGATTACAGCCAATGCCAATATACTATTTATGCTCTTTTTGGGCTATAATACAGGCCTTTTGCTTGGTTGGTCAACAATGGATAGCTTTTTCTTAGGCTCCATGATATCCATGTCTTCTACCACCATTATTATCAAAGCCTTTAATGATTTAAATATTAAAAAACAAAAATTTACGGATTTGGTTTTCGGAGTTTTAATTGTAGAAGATTTAATGGGCATCTTAATGTTGGTATTGTTACCGACAATTGCAATGGGTAAAACAATTGATGGCACAGAATTGGGACTGAGTGTTTTAAAATTGATATTCTTCCTAATTCTTTGTTTTATTACAGGAATTTATATCGTTCCTACTTTTTTGGATAAAGTGCAAAAATTACTAACCGATGAAATGCTCTTGCTGATTACCGTCAGTTTATGTTTTGGCATGGTTTTATTGGCAACCTCTTCCGGATTTTCATCTGCTTTAGGGGCTTTTTTAATGGGTTCAATTTTAGCTGAAACAGAATTAATAGAACGAATTGAAAAAAATCTCCGCCCATTGAAAGACTTTTTTGGCGCTGTATTTTTTGTTTCTGTGGGAATGATGGTTGATCCGGCTATGATTGTCCACTATGCCAAACCGATAGCAGTAATTACTCTTATTGTTCTTTGCGGTATTACCACTTTTTCAATACTTGGTTTTGTAGCCTCCGGTCAACCGTTAAAAGTAGCCGTTAGCGGAGCATTCTCTCTTGCACAAGTTGGAGAATTTGCTTTTATTATTGCAACATTAGGAATGAGTTTAGGTGTTTTATCAGATAAAGTTTACCCCATTATTGTAACTGTTTCGGTTATAACCACGTTTATCACCCCTATGATGATAAAATCTGCGGATAAAGCCTACAAATTCTTAAATAAAAATCTTCCGCAGACCTGGCTTGATTATATAAACAAATATTCTTCCAGTGCCACTGTAACTCATAGTGAAGAACGGCTATGGAGTGCTTTGTTTAAAAACTATTTAATACGGCTAACTTTATTTTCGGTTATTTTATATAGTATTATCGTTATTGCAACCAATATACGCCCTTATGTACGTGATGTTATCCCTTATCGTATTCCTGCCAACATTATAATGACAGCCGGAACGTTACTTGTTATGTCCCCATTCTTAAAAGCTCTGATCGGCTGGAACATTTTAACCACCAAATTTATCAAAGACAAACTGTTTTGGCTGTTTCCTGAAAAGAAAGAAGATATCGCAACAGAAGAACAAACACCTGCCAAAAAAGTAGAAACAATAAAATTAGCCATAGATGAAAAAACAAATCGTTTACGTAACTTCTTTGCCGATAAAAACCAAGTATCCAGAATTTATTATAAGTTATGGATTGCTAAAAGAGCCAATCGTTTGCCTTTAATTATATTAACCAGTTTCCGTATTTTGGTATCATCCTTCTTTATTGTAACGGTTGTCCATAAATTTTTAAGCGAAAACCCAAAACTAACGCTCTTTTTAGTTATATTAACCATACTTTTCGTCTTTCGTTCTCGTTGGCTATTAGACCAATACTTAAAAATTGAGAACCAATTTTTGCACAATCTCGAAGGCCACTCTGCCAAAGAAAATAAAGAAAAAAGTTAATTTTCTTCTTGTATTACGGAATACATATTTTTCCAACCATCCTGATGACTGGCCTTTGAAACAATTTCAATTTGTTCTTCTCTTGCAAACTGCTGAATTAAAAACGGAGGAATGATTTTATCTTTTTCACCAATATAATGTTTTTGCGGAATTTTTAAATAAGCTTCTTTATAATCAACCAAATTAAGTGATTGATTTAAAGCCGGCAAATGATGATAATCCGTCCAAGCTTTATGATCCAAAGTTCCCCCGACTGTAACTATTTTTTTAACATTCAAATCAGAATACAATACCGCTATTAACCCTGCCACTTGCGCACCACCGGAAAAACCAACTAAAACTACCGGATGATTTTGAGCAATTTGTTTAATTACCTGATATAACGATTCTATCACTTCCGGAGCAAATCGAGCCGTTGTCCAATATTTTGAAGTACATTTTTTACCTTGTATATATTGGCAAGGACGCCCTAAATAAACCACATTAGGGTTTTTATCACCAAAAGCAATTTCTCTAAACATTGTTCCCTTTGGCGTTGGATTAGAACTGGGATATCCGTGAGTATTAAAAGCAGCCCCGTCTCCCTCAATATAAATCTTAAAAAAACCATCGCTATCGGTTATCTTTTGCCAAACTGCAATATCAAAATTTTTTGTTTCAACTTGGCGATCAGTAAATGTTTCCGGAACATGAACACTGTTACATGAAAATAAAAAAACAACTAAAAATAGCCACCACTTGGTCATGAAAATACCCTTACATATTTTTTAGATATCATACAATAAAAACTGCCAAATGCAACCTATTAAGCAAATTTAAAATATTATCCACCGCAAACACCTATCAAAAAAAAGAGTTCCAACCTTATCTTGAAAAAGACAAAATTGAAACTCTTCACTTTAATCGTCTTCTACCATTAAGTCATATTTCCTCGGGTGATAATAACATGGCCACAAGGTAGACAGAAAATTTAGCTGTAATGCCGCATCAAACCACCCGCTCATATGAGCTGCCGCATAGAGCCCCAGCACAGCAGATATAACCATAACGATCGCAAGCGGCTTTGCTCTGTTCAGATGTTTTGGCAGCAACCACGCTATCATCAACCCCATGGCCAAAACCAGAATCAAATGCCATTCTGTAATTGGCTGATGCATATCCATCCTTGTTAACATAGCCCCGGCAGAGGCCAAAAACATGTACGATGTTGCATCCGTTTCAAAACGACTCATGATCCAAAAAAGGGCTATCACGCCACCATTAAACATAGCCATGTTGAGGTTACCCCCCCCCACAAATGGAGCAGCAAATAGCTGCCACAATACTGCCACCAGGGTTATTACGTAAAACCACTCAACTACTTCTGACAATTTTTGTTTCATAATTGATTAATTATAAAGATAAAACTTAAAATTTGAAGCAAGACTACCATTTTTCAAAAATTTTG
>JAGCRL010000221.1 GCA_017964705.1 Alphaproteobacteria bacterium | reverse complement strand
AGTGCTTCCCGGTGTTAAAGCCAACGGTAGCCTCACCCTCGGCGAAAATATTGCCGACAATGGCGGTCTCAACGTGTCGTTTAGAGCTATGAAAAACTATATGGTAGAACACCCATTAGAAACCGTAGACGGATTCTCGCCCGAACAAAGATTTTTCTTATCGTACGGACTTATCTGGGCAGAAAATCAAACCGAACAAAGCCTACGCGACCAAGTGAAAAACGATGTTCACTCCAACGGACAACACAGAGTCAACGGAGCTCTTCCTCACATCGACCAATGGTACAAAGCATTCAACATCAAAAAGAAAGACAAATTGTATGTGGCTCCTACCAAGAGAGTAAGGGTGTGGTAATACAATGCATAATAATAAAAAAATCCGGTGGGAAAATTCCTACCGGATTTTTTAATTTAAATAGATATTATGTTAAAATCTGATTCCTAACTTTAACATGGGGTTAGCCAAGAAACGGAATACATGCGAATCGGCTTGATATGTTCCGAAACCGGGAGTTGCAACCTCAACCATTGCATAGTTGTAAGCCACGGGAGCTGTTTCAAATCCGATGCTGAATCCGGGTACAAAGCTGTAGCTTACGCCGGCAACTGCTGCACCTGAAATCAAGTGAAACATACCTTTATCTTGCTCGGGACGGAGAAGATAAACATTGCCATCCCATGCGTAATTGGTAGTGATTCGTGCATTCTGATATCCAACTTGTGCGCCAACGTAGAGGTCAACCTTTTCGTTAGATGTGCCCAAGTGGTAGTTGTATCCGGCGTTTACCAAATAATGATTGGTAACAGTGCCGTCGATTGCCAACTGTGCGGGTACTACATTGGTAGCTTGATGAAGCTGACCTACGTAATCTTTCTGCGGAGTTTTGCAGATTTCCATACCAAATTGCAAGTTAACGTCCATATTGTCGGCAAGATAGTAAGCAAACTGAATACCGGCAAAATTAAGTGCGCTTTCGCCAAGGCCGTTTAAGGTAAGCATTGCAGATGGTTCAACTCCGCCGATGTTTCCGGCCAAATTAGTTCCGCTTGCATTTTTATACCCTTTCGGAAGCAATTCGCCGAAATCTGCGCCATCAAAATTGGCTTGATTACCCATCAGCAACGACACTTGAAATTTATTGTTGGTGCTGAGGCCAGAACCGCCTTCTTGCGCCATTGCTCCGCAGCAAACCGACATCACAGCCGCTACTAATGCTAATTTCTTTATCATAATTGATGTCTCCTTTTAAAAAATTAGTTATTAGTTATTTGCGTTCTTCTGAGCTTCGATGGCAGCATCGTAGATACCTTTCTTTTCAGTGTAAATAACAGTGATATCTGCAAGCGCTTTCTGGCAATACAAATAGTTACCACAAGCTTTCTCCCATTCGCCTGGATCTGTAGTTAAAGCATAAGGCAATGTTACACCAAAACTTTCTCCAGTATAAGAAGCCACAGAATAGAAATCAAAAGGACCTTCGTTTCCGTTATTATAAGCAGCCAATTTAGAGACGTCTGTAGCGTGTGCTGCTTTTTCAGCAACAGTAGCACTAGATGCCACATAACCATCTATTGTAGTTTGTAATGCATCAATTTGAACTTTCTTATTTTCAATAGATTTATAAAAAAGATCAAAGTTCGATGTTGCTTTCTCAAGTTGTCT
>JAGCRL010000220.1 GCA_017964705.1 Alphaproteobacteria bacterium | reverse complement strand
TTCCTTAACCAAAACATTAAAGCTCTCTGGAACGCCTGAATCAAAGCTATCTTCACCGCGAACAATCGCTTCATAAACCTTGGTTCTTCCGTTCACATCATCGGACTTAATGGTAAGCATTTCTTGCAAGGTATAAGCTGCACCATAGGCCTGTAATGCCCACACTTCCATTTCACCGAAACGTTGACCACCGAATTGTGCTTTACCACCCAACGGTTGTTGTGTAACCAAGCTGTACGGTCCGACTGAACGGGCGTGCATCTTTTCATCAACAATGTGGTGTAATTTAATCATATAGATAATACCAACCGTTACCTTACGGTCAAATTTTTCACCGGTACGTCCATCATACAAATCAATTTGTCCTGATGTCGGCAACCCGGCCATCTTAAGCATACGGTTAATATCATCCCCATTAGCACCGTCAAATACCGGAGTAGCCATCGGAATACCATTTTTCAGATTTCCGATCATCTCCAATTTTTCCGGTTCGCTTAATACAGCAATTTCTTTCTTATATTGTTTTTCACCATAGATATCTTTAAGTTTCTGGTTCAACTCGTCTATAGTCTTTTCACCGCGCTTATATTGTTCGCAAAGTTCATTAAGTTGTTTACCTAATTCTTTAGCGGCCCAACCTAAGTGCGTTTCCAAAATTTGTCCCACGTTCATACGTGAAGGCACACCCAACGGATTTAGCACGATATCAACCGGCGTACCATCTTCCATATAAGGCATATCTTCTAATGGTAAAACGCGTGAAACCGTACCTTTGTTACCATGACGACCGGCCATCTTATCACCGGTTTGCATTTTACGTTTTGTTGCAATAAATACTTTAACTTGTTTCAAAACGCCCGGCAACAAATCATCACCGCGTTGAACTTCATCAACTTTGAGTTCAAAGTGCTTTTGAATTTTTTCCAAACGTGCATTAAACGCGTTGGTAAATTCTTCGATTTTAGCCATCAACTCTTCATCTTTAATAACGATTTTACCAAGCTGATATTCCGGAATATTTTTCAAAACTTCCTTAGTTAATACCAAGTTCTTAGCAATACCTTTCGGTGCATCAACCACGGTTTGGTTCAAAAGCATATCTTTCAAACGTTGCGTATAGCTCTTACGTACGATACCCATTTCATCATCGCGGTCTTTAGCCAATTTAGAGATTTCGGCTTGTTCAATAGCCAACGCACGTTCGTCTTTTTCAACACCTCTGCGGTTAAACACTTGAACATCAACAACCACACCTTCAATACCCGGCTGAGCACGTAAAGATGTATCTCTTACATCACTGGCTTTTTCACCAAAGATGGCACGTAACAATTTTTCTTCTGGGGTAACAACGCTCTCTCCTTTCGGAGTAACCTTGCCCACCAAAATATCGCCGGCCTTAACCTCTGCACCGATATAAATAATACCGGACTCATCCAAATTACGAAGTGCATCTTCACCAACATTCGGAATATCACGAGTAATTTCCTCTTGTCCGAGTTTGGTATCACGAGCCATCACTTCAAATTCTGAAATATGCAAAGAAGTCAAAACATCATCGCGAGAAATACGTTCAGAAAGCAAAATCGCATCTTCGTAGTTCAAACCGTTCCATGGCATAAAGGCCACCAAAACGTTCTTACCGAGTGCTAATTCGCCCATATCCGTACACGGACCGTCTGCGATAATATCGCCTGCTTTAATTTTATCGCCCACTTTAACCAACGGCACTTGGTTAATACAAGTATCTTGGTTAGAGCGGCAGTATTTTGTTAAACGATAAATTTCAACACCCATATCCGCCATATTGTTCTTATCTTTAGAACGAATAACGATACGGTTTGCGTCAACCGCAACAACTTCACCGTCATATTTAGCAACCAATGTTGCCCCGGAATCTTTGGCCACTGTTCCCTCAATACCGGTACCAACCAACGGAGCTTCAGAACGAAGCAACGGCACACCTTGACGTTGCATGTTTGAACCCATCAACGCACGGTTCGCGTCATCGTTTTCCAAGAAAGGAATTAACGCTGCTGCCACAGAAACCAATTGTTTTGGTGAAACGTCAATAAAGTTAATTTCTTCAGGTTTTGCAAAGATAACATCACCGGCCTTACGGCAAGTAATCAAATCATTTTCAAAATGTCCGTCTTCTTTAACTTTAGCATTAGCTTCCGCCATTACATATTTTGATTCTTCATCTGCAGAAAGGTAAACCACATCATTGGTAACCACGCCGTCAACAACCTTACGATACGGACATTCAATAAATCCGTATTTATTAATTCTTGCATAAGTAGACAAAGCGTTAATCAAACCAATGTTCGGACCTTCCGGTGTTTCAATCGGGCAAATACGACCATAGTGTGTCGGGTGCACGTCGCGCACTTCAAATCCAGCACGATCACGGCTCAAACCACCAGGACCTAAAGCAGATAAACGACGTTTATGTGTTACTTCAGATAGTGGATTGTTCTGATCCATAAATTGTGATAACTGAGAAGAACCGAAGAACTCACGGATAACCGAAGCAATCGGTTTTGCATTAACCAAATCTTGCGGCTTAACATTGTTCAAAACTTCAGAACTCATCTTTTCACGGATAGCTCTTTCCATTCTCAACAGCCCCATACGATATTGGTTTTCCATCAACTCACCTACCGAACGAACACGACGGTTACCTAAGTGGTCAATATCATCAACTTCGCCTTTACCGTCTCGAAGCTCAACCATGTGTTTTACCACACGCAAAATATCTTCTTTACGTAACGTATGTAATGTATCCGGTGCATCAGCAAAAGAAATATCCAATGCAGAGTTCATCTTTACACGACCAACGGAAGACAAATCATATCTTTCTTCATCAAAGAACAGATTTTTAAAGATGGTCTCTGATGCTTCCAATGTAACCGGTTCACCCGGGCGCATAACTTTATAAATATCACCCAAAGCTTCTTCACGATTGGTATTACGGTCAATTTCCAATGTATTACGGATATACGGCCCAACATTAACACCATCAATATAAAGCAAATCAAATTCTTTAATTTTAGCATCTTCAATTGCTTTAACCACATCGGCATTAAGTTCTGCTCCGGTATCTGCAATCACTTCCCCTGTTTTGCTGTCAACAATGGCTTTTGCCAAATATTTGCCATACAGAGTTTCTGATTTAACCACAAAGAACTTCAAGCCTTTTTCAACCAACTTGCTGGCTACTCTCGGGGTTAATTTCTTACCTTTTTCCAAAACAACCTTACCGGTTTCGGCATCAACCAAATCATAATCAAATTTAGCGCCTTTCATTTTTTCCGGTTCGAAAGCCATTTTCCATCCTTTTTTGAATTTTTCGGTATGGATAATCTCATAGAAATATTCCAAAATTTCTTCTTTGCTCATTCCCTTAATTTCAGAAGGATCTATTTTTTTACCTTTTTTCTTAGCTGCTTTAATTTTATCTTCTGTTTCTTTAGAATAGAGTGAATAGAAAATTGTTGTTACCGGCAATTTACGACGGCGGTCGATACGGGCATAAACCAAATCTTTGGCATCAAATTCAAAATCCAACCAAGAACCGCGATAAGGAATAATTCTGGCTGCAAACAGGAATTTACCGTTAGCCACTGTTTTTCCTTTATCATGGTCAAAGAAAACGCCCGGGCTTCTATGCATCTGAGAAACAACCACACGTTCGGTACCGTTCACAATAAAGGTACCTTTTTCGGTCATCAGCGGAATATCTCCCATAAACACATCTTGCTCTTTAATATCGTGAATATCTTTAGCACCGGTATCTTCGTCCACATCATATACCACCAAACGCAACGTTGCTTTTACCGGAGCGGCATAAGTCAAGTCACGTTTCATACATTCAGCCACGTCATATTTCGGCTGTTCCAGAGTATATTTAACAAACTCCAAAACACCGTTACCGGCAAAATCACGAATAGGGAAAATAGATTTAAAAACTTCTTCCAAACCAAATTCACAATGGTTACCGTACATATCAACATTATTGATAAAACTATTGTAGGAACCGGTTTGAACCTCAATCAAACTGGGCATTTCCGCAACTGCATCAATTCGCCCGAAATTTTTTCTTACACGCTTTTTGCTCGTATAAGATTCCTTCATCTCTTTATATCCTTAAGGTTAGAATTCTGCGACAATACTTATGATAAACCAAGCTTTTCAAGGGTTTAGGGCAGATTCGCGCTCAAAATCCCGATTCGCATGAGTTTTTCAACCCCGATCGCAGAAGGTTAATGGTGAAAATTTTCAATTTAAAGTGTTTTAAGAGTCCTAAACCACCCAAGAAATACAAGTTATTTCAATGGGTTGCTTCGCACTCTTGAGAAAAAGCAAAATAATTTTGTCATGACAAAAATTCTTTATTTAAAAGTCGCGCGTATAATAGCGGAAAGAAAAAAACTTTTCAATCGTTTTTTTGTTTTAAATCA
>JAGCRL010000219.1 GCA_017964705.1 Alphaproteobacteria bacterium | reverse complement strand
GTTATATAAGAGAATGAACATGCGTTACTTTATGTTGAACATATATTGTTGCTGTATGAGCCTTTTAAGCATCTGACTTTAAGGGAAGCCGGTGCTTAAAAGGTAATGCACGGCTTCCAAAAAAACAAACAGTCTTAACAATAGATGAAGGAAACAAAAATGAGTAACGAAGTAAAAAAATTAACATTCACAACCAATAAAATATTAAAACATATATCCGATAATTTTATTAAAAATGACATAACGGTTATTATGCCGACATATATGCCGCAACGTGGTGAAGTATTACGTGCCTTGGCCGTTAATGGTGTAGATACACTTATTGTCGGCGGTCCGAAAAACTCACGCTTTTACAAAGAAATCCCTCAAATCGGCACCGAAATTGATGTCTTGCCGCATATCGGAGTATTTCCACCTTATATCACAAAAGAAATTGTGCAAACAATACCGGAAAACAAATTAAAAAATAAAAAAATCGCCATATTTTCATTTATCAATTCTATCGGTGGGAGTAATTATATTAAAGAACGAAATCTAAATACCGAAATTGTCGCAACAGTTGAGCAGAGCTTGCGTAATTATTTTGAAGAAAAAGGAAACTTAATCAAAATACTACAAACAGCTGGACTAAGTGCTTATACCATTCCGACCGAACACGTCAGTAAACAAATGTCGTATAAAGAGCTTTATGCCGTATATCATAAATTAAAAAATGAAGATGGTAAAGTGGTTTTGCAAGACATTCGTTCTAAAGTAGCAAATGCTGCAGGAAAAGGGACTTTTTTTGTTGATTCTTTGCAAGGCTTCTTAAAAACCATTCAAGCAGCTGAAGGTGAATTTAAGGCGGTGCGTTTTATTAAAGGATTTGAAAGCAATCTGACATTTTTTGCAACAAACACTTTACCTGATAATGACCAACTCGGTGCAAAGAAGTTACAATTAACACCGGAACTTGACCCGTATAATCCGGATACATTGGATATTTTGTTACAACGTGCAGCAAATGTCGGTATTAATAACGAAAATATTGTTACTTTAGTCGGCAGAGGCACATTTAAGGCCGTAGGAGATGATAATTTAACCTCAAATGCCGCCAATGGTGTGGGTAATGATTTAGGTTATGTGTATCCACCGGAAATTCGCCGACAAATTAAAGAAATCGGTGATAAATTATCACATTTAATGGCACTTGCCGGTAAAGTCGGTGTTGCCGGAGCCGATTTACTGATTGATAAATCAGGAAAAGTCTGGATTAATGAAATCAACGACCGTCTGCAAGGACCGACTTCGCAGATGTCTAAAGATGCAGAAATAAACGGTGCGCCATCAATTTCAAAGATTAATCTGATTGCGAGTTATGCCGATTTTAGAAGTGATGAAGTTCAACAATATTTTCAGGATATAAAGAATAATGCGGAAGAAATTAACGATTATTATACAACCAAAAGCGGCGAATTTTATCTGAAAGTTAATTCTACCCATCCGGCAAATGAAACGGCAGTTTTCCAACATAATATAC
This sequence comes from Alphaproteobacteria bacterium, assembly GCA_017964705.1. Taxonomy (GTDB): domain Bacteria; phylum Pseudomonadota; class Alphaproteobacteria; order RF32; family CAG-239; genus CAG-267. The sequence goes on along the minus strand of JAGCRL010000219.1, from coordinate 2,626 downwards.
TGCCGGGATTTTATGATATAAGAAAAAAAGACGGCAAATGGTATTTTGATTTTTCATCACACCGTGGCTTAAACTCGGACACAACATATCAAACAGATACAAAAAAAGATTATGTAACAATAAAAATAGACGGTGGAGATTGGCATACCGGAGATACAGTCAAGGGCGGCTCACAGCTGTTCCGATTGACCGGCATTGCTACCAAAGGCAGTGAAACTTTTATGGTACAACATAATAAAACGATATTAAGCGATGAATGGCAAAATATCGTGACGGCAACCTATGATTATCTATTCGGTGAGGGGTATATGGAACGTAATCCGTTACGTCAGAAGAGAAGACAAACGGCAAAAACACGGAATATTGTGCCATCTAACAATATATTAACAAACAATATGGTATCTAATTTACAAAAGGTCATATAGGAGTGCACTATGCGAGTTTATAAAGAAAATATCAATATCGGTCAAACCCCGATGGGTAATGAGTTGAGTATTCTTAAATACACTATAGACAGCGGTAATCCGGGTAAAACAATTTATATTCAAAGTGGTACGCATGGCGGAGAAGTCACTCAATGGATTTTGCATGAATTATTCAGCTACTTACAAAACAACTTAAAGCGAGGAAAATTAATTTTAGTGCCAAATGCCAATCCTGTATCTTGGTTGCAGCGGAATTATTTTTCCACCAACGGCAAATTTGATATGTATATGGGAAAAGATTGGAATCGTAATTTTCCTGGAGATGAGCAAGGTTCATTAGGAGAACGTATAGCTTCCGTATTATTTGAACAAGCCCGTCACGCTGATTTTGTTTTAGATTTGCATACATCACGCTGGAGTTTGCCTTTTGCAATCTATTTTAACAAAGAAATGAAGAAATATACCGAGGTTTTTGGTCTTGAATATAATCAATTTATTGATACAACAATAAAAACATCTTACAAAAATACAGTAAATGTGTCTTTATTTGCAGTTGGCGTGCCGAGTTTATGTATAGAATGCGGCGGTCATGACGCTTATGAGCCGGAAAATATTGAATTGGTCAAGAATGGTATTCTGCGGATATTAAAATTCTTTGGATTAATAGATAATGCGCCTATCGCCACTGCGGCAGAACAACAGATTTTTTATGATAAAACAATTACTTATACAGCAAGTAAGGGAGGTTTGATACGATTAGCAAAAAAGCTCGGAGAATATGTTCAAAAAGGAGATGTTTTATATTATTACTATGATAATAATGACTTAGGAAATATTCAAAACATTATAGCCAAACATAATGGTGTTGTATTCAAAATATCACCGACACACATCTATTGGACAGGTGATGAAGTTGTACAACTTATTGAACAATAGTAAAATAAACAATTTAGTTAAAGGAGACAATAAAATGACAATTTATAAAAAAATTACAGACCTCATCGGAAAAACACCGTTGTTGGAGTTAAGCAATATTGAAAAAGAACAAAATCTGCAGGCCAAGGTTATTGCCAAACTGGAATATTTCAATCCGGCCGGTAGCGTAAAGGACCGTATAGCCAAAGCGATGATTGATGATGCAGAAACCAAAGGTTTGCTTAAACCGGACTCGGTTATTATTGAACCGACAAGCGGTAATACGGGTATCGGCCTATCTGCCGTTGCCGCCGCAAGAGGATATAGAATTATTCTGACCATGCCGGAAACGATGAGCATAGAACGCCGTAATCTGCTTAAAGCATACGGAGCGGAACTTGTATTGACGGAAGGTGCTAAAGGGATGAAAGGCGCTATTGCCAAAGCAGAAGAATTGGCGGCAACCATTCCGAACAGTTTTATTCCCGGACAATTTGTAAATCCAGCAAATCCGGAAATTCATCGCAAGACTACGGGACCGGAAATATGGCAGGCTACAGATGGAAAAGTTGATATTTTTGTAGCAGGTGTCGGAACCGGAGGAACCGTATCCGGTGCAGGAGAATATTTGAAGTCTCAAAATCCTAATATTAAGGTAGTTGCCGTAGAGCCGGATAGTTCTCCGGTGCTGTCAAAAGGTGTTGCCGGTGCTCATAAGATTCAGGGTATCGGCGCAGGTTTCGTACCTGATACATTGAATACAAAAATTTATGATGAAATTATTACCGTAACTAACGAAGATGCTTTTGCTACCGGAAAAACACTGGCTCAGAAAGAAGGGGTATTGGTAGGTATTTCTTCCGGTGCGGCTGCTTATGCTGCGGTCTTGTTGGCTAAACGTCCGGAGAATAAAGGTAAAACAATTGTAGCACTTCTGCCGGATACCGGTGAAAGATATTTATCAACTCCGATGTTCAGCGAATAAGATATATCTGTACACTTTTGTTAAATAATGACCTCGGAGAAAATTTAACCGAGGTCATTAACTTTATGCCTTTTTTAACCAAAATTGCCTTAATATTACTCTCAAAATGAGGTGAAAATGATGAAAAAAGCAGTTTTTATAGTGTTTTTAGGCATAGTCGGATTGAGTGCAATTTCGGCGCAAGCGTTTCCGGTTGATGATAGCAATGGTGATATTTACACTAAAAAAGATAATTTTGGTATAAAACAGGAAGATGCGGTAAACGTAAATCATATCAATTCGCCATACTTTGCTATGCCGG
>JAGCRL010000218.1 GCA_017964705.1 Alphaproteobacteria bacterium | reverse complement strand
TTTCTTGTAAAAGATTCAAAAGCCGCTCTTGAGCAGGCGCGCATCCTTGCGTTTCAGCAGGCAAAAGAAAAAGCCGAACTTTTTGCAAAAGAAGCCGGCTGCAAGCTCGGCAAAGTGCTTACAATCATGGAAAATTCCGGCTCGTATCCGGTTGTGCGCGAAATGGCAGACGGTAGAAAAATGGCCACTGCGAATGCCACAACAATTTCAGCCGGACAAGATTCGGTTATGGCAAACGTTTCTGTTGTTTTTGAACTGAAATAGCAGCTGAATAAATGCCGAAAGAAAAAGCCCTTCGTTGTCCAAAACAGCGGGGGCTTTTTTTATGGGCGTGTCGTCATAACTTGCATTTAAACCGTGGCAAGGCTTGTCCTTGACATCGGCTTTGAAATGCTTGTTATACGTTCATATCGCAGATGGATTTCCTGTTCCATCAAACAATTTTTTTTATCCCATTTTTAAATCAATCTCTATTAGGGGTGACGACCCTCCAAAAATTCCCGGTCGTCATACAAAAAGAGTTGTCATATTTTATCTAGAGAATTTTTTTTATCATACCTAATGATTTTACTACAAAATCACAATACTCATTTTTTTTCTTAATATTATGTACCAAAACAGTTTTCATTCCCACAGTTTTTCCACCTTTCATATCTGCCATTGGATTATCTCCAATCATATAACAAATATCAGGTTTACCTGATTTATCATACGCATATTGGAAAAGCTCTTGTCTAGGCTTTTCATATCCAATTAAAGAAGATAAATAAAAATCATCCAAAAAATTTGAAAAATCAAGTCTATTAGAAACTTCTACCAATTCTGGAAAATTGCTTGATATGATGTAATTATTAAATCCCTTTGTTTTAGTATATCTTAGAATACTTTTTGCATCCCAATACTTCTTATACTTATAATTAATGACATTATTTTTAAAGCTTGAAAGTATTACATCTAAATCAGAATCTCCAGTTATACTTTTTAGTGAAATTTCTAAATCATTTAGCAAATAGCTCCACCATAAATCACCGACTTTACCTTCAAATGACTCTTCAGGTTTATACCATGAACAAACTTCCCGCATTATTTTCTTGGCATAATCTTTTGTGATATTTATTCCATTCTGTTTGCAGGCTGTTATTAGGGAATCTCTAAATGACTCATTAGGATGAATCAAAGTTCCATCAAAATCCCAAAATATTGCTTTGCTCATCTATTTTACTCCTAAAAAGAAAACATAAAATCATCATATCTATAAAATCTCCAAAATTTACAATCAACTTTAGGTTCCACTTTCTCAAGTAATAATCTTAAATTTTGATTTTCGACTATTAAATTATTTACAATCTCAATATCAAATGCAAAATCTTTATAACTATCTTCAAATTTTTTTTCATTATTTACTAGCGCTTCTTTACAATTAAAGATTCTACAAATCATATCTGAAATAAATTCTTTTAGGTTAACGACCCTCCAAAAATTCCCGGTCATCATACCTGTCTTAAACATAACAATTTCTGTTGATTTAAGAAAGCAACAAAAGTCTATTACTTTATTTCCGCTTCTTGCCCAGTAGGCTGTGCGTATAACATGGTTTTAGACCGCAGGCAGCTTGATTGTTTGGCGCTTAAATTCCTAAAAGCTCTTTTAAGCCGTCTTCGTCGCGGGTGCCTTCGACGCGGGTCTGAATCTTGCCGTTTTTTACCACCATCAAAGT
>JAGCRL010000217.1 GCA_017964705.1 Alphaproteobacteria bacterium | reverse complement strand
ATCTGTATTTCCGATAGCAGCATTAGATTTCGCATAATCCACAGCTGTTTGTCCTTTGGTATCATAAAGCTTAACCTTTGCCCCACCTCTTAGCAGTGCACGCAAAACTTGCGGAGAAGTAGAGTCTCTTGCTGCAATCATCAGCGGTGTCATATCTTCTTCCGGATTCAAAACATCATTTGCCAATTTATCAATACTTTTATCAAATACCTTTATAACATCTTCTTTACTGCGCACACTTGCCAAAGAACCAACAAACTCTTGCGTTACATTTAAGCTTGTTTTAAGCGACATCACCATCCGTTGGGGTAAAGAAGCATGGTCAATAGGTCTGTCATCTTTAACACGTTCGTTTACATCAGCGCCGTTTTCTATCAAAACATCAATAATTTCCGCATTTTGATTACGCGATGCCGCGTGCATTAAAGATGACCACCCTCTTTTATCAGAAACATTTACTTTCGCCCCTCTTTCAATCAATCGTTGCACCACTTCCGGATTTGCATTAAAACTTGCCGCATACATCAATGCCGTTTGTCCTTTTTCATCACGTGCACTCATAACAGCCCCTGCATCAACCAACACATCAATCACATCTGGGTTAGGCGAAATACTCGCCGCATACATCAATATAGAAACACCATAAGAATTTCTTTCCAGCACACTTGCTCCCTCATAAATTTTTTGCCGTACCTCTTGAGCAGAAGCATTTTGCCAAAACTGCGCCGTAACCCAAGCATCCTGTTCTACTTTCGGAGCACTAAAAGTAGAAACCCCTAAATCGCCATCTTTCGTTGTTGCACTTGCCGTTGCTGATACCGGAACCAATGTCTCATTAATTTCCATCGGTTCCGCAACTTTCACTGGTTGCACAAAAAAATGCAAGTAAATCTTAAATGCCATTACTGCAAATACTAATAATATAAGCAACCATCCGAAAAACTTCTTCATCTTTTTAAAACTCCGCACTTGCATTTATTAAAAAGTATAGTATAAAATACCGGTTAGTTTTTCGTTAATACAAACTAAAGAGGTAAAAAAATGTCAGCAACACAAATGGATCAGATTGTTTCTTTATGTAAAAGACGCGGTTTTATTTTTCAAAATTCAGATATCTATGGCGGCTTACAAGGATTATATGATTATGGTCCATTGGGTGTAGAGCTAAAAAACAACATCAAAGCATCTTGGTGGCGTGCCATGGTATATGAACGTGATGATGTGGAAGGTCTTGATGCCGCCATCGTTACCAACCGCAAAGTTTTGCATTATTCCGGCCATGAAGATACTTTTTCAGACCCCATGGTAGATTGCAAAAAATGCAAAGGCCGTTTCAGAGCAGACCAAATCAATGGCGTTTGTCCCAATTGCGGTTCTACCGATTTAACCGAACCTCGCCCGTTTAATTTAATGTTAAAAACACAATTAGGTCCGGTTGTGGATGAAGACAGCGTTGCCTATTTAAGGCCAGAAACCGCTCAAGCTATTTTTACCCAATTTAAAAACGTTATTGATGCCACTTCCAGAAAATTACCTTTTGGTATCGCTCAAATCGGTAAATCTTTCAGAAACGAAATCACTCCCAAAAACTTTATTTTTCGCGTACGTGAATTTGAACAAGCCGAACTGGAATTTTTTGTAAAACCCGGTGAAGATGAAAAATGGCACCAAGAGTGGAAACAAAATCGTATTCAATGGTGGTATGATCAGGGCATCAACCCTGAAAATCTAAAAATTTATGATCAACAGCCTGATGAATTAGCACATTACGCCAAAGCCTGTACTGATATTGAATATAAATTTCCATGGGGTTTTGATGAATTAGAAGGTGTTGCTAACCGTCGTGATTATGATTTGGGAAATCATACCAAAAATCAAGAAGAATTCAGCCTAGAAGCTCATTGTCATGAAAATCACGATTCCACCACTAAATTGTGTATCAGAGATGAAGAAGCAAACAAATGGATTGTTCCTTTCGTTGTAGAACCTTCCATGGGGGTTGATCGTGGTATGTTGGCTATATTGGTAGATGCCTACAATGAAGAAGATTTAGGCAACGGAAACAGCCGTATTGTCTTAAAACTAAAGAAGCATCTGGCCCCAATCAAAGTTGCCATTGTTCCGTTAAAAAAGAACAGTCCGGAAATTATGGCCAAGTGTTATGAATTAAAGAAGAATTTAATGAAATTAGGTTTCGGTCGTGTTGCCTTAGAAAACACCGGTAACATTGGTAAAGCATACAGAAGACATGATGAAATCGGCACTCCATTATGTTTAACGGTAGATTTTGAAACTTTAGAGCAACAACCGGAAAGCATAACTTTGCGTGATCGTGATACCATGGAACAAATCCGTGTTAACACCGCCGATTTACCAGCCTATCTGCGTGAATACTTTGCCTAATCATCATGCAAAAATTCACTCTTCACACTCATAACAACGAGCTCCATTTTGATGGCAGATATTCTGCACGTGAGATGATCAAAGCTGCAGAAGACAAAGGTTTTACCACTATCGGCGTTTCCAATCATATGATTATGCATCATCAGCTCACCCCTTATTTAGAGCGTGAACCGATGTTTTTTGATGATTATAACAAAGCAGAAAAAGCTTACCAACGCCATATAGAAATTCTTCAAAATCTAAAATCTGACTACAAAATAGATATTAAAATCGGCTTTGAAGTAGATTTTTTCTGTCATAAAAAATGGCGCAATCACTTTGAAAAAATGCTGCCCCACCTCCAGGTCGATTATCTGCTTAGCGGCAGTCATTTTCTAAAAAATTCGGATGAAAGTTTTATTTGCAATATCTATCATCTAAAACATCTTAATCCGCAACCGGATGCAGAAACATTACACCAATGGACCATTAATCATTTTGAAAACATTATTGCTGCCATCAATAGCGGTTATTTTAGCTTTATCGCTCATTTAGATTATTGTACCATTTTTGGTCTGGGCGAAGATGAACATTACACTGATTACAAATATCGCATAATGGAAGCTTTAGCTAAAACCAATACTCCTTTTGAAATTAATACCAGCGGTTATGACCGCATCAATCGTCCTCACCCTGATATTTGGATGATAAAAGAAATGTCTAAAAACGGCGGCATTGTCCCCACCCTTATCAGTGATGATGCCCATTATACCGAAAAACTCGGCAGATATTTTGAGCAGACAGAACAACTTCTTAAAGATTTAAACTACACCAATCGTTTTACTTTAGATATGCTAAAAAAGCCGTTATAATTGCTTTTTATTGCTCTTTCATATGCACATCAATTTGCGGATATGCAATTTCAATACCTTCTTCACGGAAACGTTTCAATATGGCATAGCGAATTTCACTGGAAGCCACATAATCTGTCCGTACATCAGTTACATGATATCTCAACTCAAAATCAAGTGATGATGCTCCAAAATCTTTAAACAACACCATCGGTGCCGGCACACGAGCCACTCTTTTATTAGATTTCGCGCATTCAATCAGCAATGCCGTTACCTTGTCAATATCCGCATCATAAGAAACCCCCACGATAATACTTTGGCGTTGCCAATTATTACCATGCGTCAAATTAATTAATGACGAAGAAATCAATGTAGCATTCGGAATAATAACACTACGTTTGGTCCATGTTTCAAGTTCGGTAGAACGAATATTAATTTGTTTAATTTTTCCTTCTTCACCGCCCAAGATAACCCAATCACCAACCTTAAACGGACGCTCAAATAAAATGATAATACCCGAAACCAAATTTTTAATAATGTCCTGTAAGCCAAAACCGATACCAACGGAAAGAGCACCAGCAATAACCGCCAGATTAGAAAGGTCAACCCCCATCGCGGAAATTGCCAACACCACCGAAATAATGATACCGATAAAAGAGAAACCGGAAACCAAAGAATGTTTAATTCCTTCATCCATATTAATTCTTGTCAGCAGATTCTCAGACAACCGCCGCTTAAACATTCTAACCAATGTAATAGATACCACAAATACCAGCAATCCGGTGATAATAGCAATCAAAGAAATCTTAATTCCGCCCACTTTAAAGCCAAAGATAAATTTCTTAATACCATAGGTCATAAAACTTGCCGGTACGCCCCACAAGCGCAACAACATATATGCAAGACACAACACCAAAATCGGCGTAATCAATAGCGACATTAAAAAATCAATTTTAGAAAGCAATTTTTTGCGCAGTTTAAAGGTTCTTACCCAAAAGATAATACTCCTGCTCAAGATATCAGAGATCATCTTTCGCACAATAACAAACATACCGATTAAAAACAGAGTTGCAAAAAATCGATTAAAAATAAAGCTGGCCAAATCCGGATATCCGAACAATGACACAGAAAAAGTTGCCAATGCAAAAATTATCGAAAACAGAACCACCCGCATCCCGGCGCTCATTCCTTCGTTATCAGCTTCAACACCGGCTTTTTTCTTCCGAGTTTCCGACAATTCCTCATCTTCAATATCTTTTTTGGTTTTAATTTCACCAAAAACACTGGCAGCAATTAAAATAATCACAAAAGCTTTTACAGCATCAAATCCAACTGCCAACAAAAGCATTAACGCATCTGTCGGTTCAAAATATCTCGCAATATGCAAAAGATATGCACATATACCCCATAAAATAATAGAAAGCGTCATAGCTCTAAACACACGTTCTGCACGCGCATCACTAATATTAAACAAACGCCACCGTCCGTTCCATGGTGCTAAAACAACTCTGGTTGCGGCTCGTGTTAAAGTGATATACAGAGCATAGTAAAATGCACTTGCCAAGACATGCCCGAAGCGGCTTTCAATCAAATTTTTATTTGTAATTTCCCAAGCCAAACATCCGCCGATAAGCAAAGACGGAATAACTCCATAAGCCATTGCGGTTACAATAGCCACCAAAACCTTCTGCCAATACTTTGGTATATCTTCTGTTCTGCGATAACCCCAATGGCGGATAATATAACTGCGCACAAACAAACCGAAAGAAAGTGCCAACCCCAAAATCAGTAGCACATACCAACCTTTAGCTTACAAATCATGTTTTCCGGTTTCATCCAGCTGCTGATACCACTCCACCGGAGAAACTGCTACCTTAAAGAAAAAGATAGCCGCATCCGCAATAGACTTAAAAAATGTTTTCGGCACAATCAGGGCATTTTTTTCCGCCACCAGATTACCAATCAGCATCCTGCTTCGAGCTTCCCCGATAACTCCGCCCAATCTGGTCATTTCTGTTTTCAACAAATTAGCTTCAATTAATTTATTTTTATAACTTGCCACTGCCGCGGTATATTTTTCCTTCATTTCAGCAATAGACTTATCTTCAACACCACTTGCTTCCGCATTTTCGCCAAAAGCAGCCAACGCCTCTTGCGCATAATTCTGATCTTTTTCCAGTTTACGAATAACATTTTCAAGTTTAAGTTCTGTTTCAGTCAGATAATTAGAACTTTCTTCAAGGCTTCTTCTTGTAAAATCACCATTTTTAATTTTTTCTTCTATTTCTGCAAGTTTCAAAGACAACTTCTTAAAATCGAACTCATCTGCTGTTGCTGCTTCTTCAGCACTCTTTTTAGCAACAGTCGTTTCAACCGATTTTACTTTAGTTGAAGGTGTCTTAACCTTTGCCTCGGCAACAACAATTCCCTGTACCGATAAAAGTAAAACAAAAAACAAAATCCGTATAATTTTCTTCATATTTCCGTCCTTAAATTTCATCAGAAAACCACTTGAAATTACATCCAATGTTTAAGTGTTGCAAATGCAGCTCTGGCTGAGCCGGCTCGTAAATTATCTGCCACCGACCAAAAGCTGATACCATTATCTACCGAAACATCTTGTCTCACCCGCGAAACATACACACTGTCTTCTCCCTGCACATCATCAACACTCACATATCCGCCATCAACAGTTTTATCAAAAACCACCACATTTTTAACTGTTTTCATTTGTTCGCGAATATCTCCCGCATCAACTTCATCATCAAATTCTGCATTAACAAACGCACCATCTCCGATAAATGTCGGTACAAATGCGCAATTTGCATGCACTTTAATATCGTTCTTCAAAATCTTTTTAATTTCTGCATTAATCGCCCATTCAAGTGCCGTCTCATCTCCGATAAATTCTCCGACCTGCGGCAATACATTAAATGCGATTTGTTTTTTAAATACTTCCTGATTATCCGCCAACGTTTCGTTTAAGAAAATCTTTCTTGATTGGGAAAAAAGTTCATCCATAGCCGGCCGTCCCAGATAAGAGGTAGAACAAAAAACATTAACCACTAATCGTTTTAACCGGTGATTTTTAATTGTTTTAGCCAACGGCAATAATGTTTGATAAACCGTAGATGTCGGCACCCCAACCACTTTTGTTTCTTTATTAATTAAATCGCCGTTAATTTCCTCAATCACATAAGGCACATCGGAGTCGGTAAAAGTTGCTCCCGAAAGATCAATCACCTTCACTCCTGCACTAACTGCTTTTTTGATATAACGTTTTCCCTGTTCTTTTGTAGCAGCAAACACCAACACATCAACTTTTTTAAAATCGAACTCTTCCAAAGCATAAACATCAAGCTCATCATCTTCCCCATAAGAAACAACCGTTCCCAGCGGTGCTCTGGCTTCCAGTGCAAAAACTTTATCAGTAGCAAAATCATTTTCCGCTAACAAATTCAAAAACTCGCGTCCCGTATCTTCCTTCACTCCCGCCACTGCAATTTTCGGCATGATGTATCCTTTCCCGATTCACAAAAGTTTAAACTCAAAGTTTATTTGCCATCTTTTTTTGATATTTTCAAGTATTTTAATCGTTTTTAACGCTTTATCAACAGCTCTGTTACAAAATATCCCCCACATTTATTTTCTTATTTTTTTTGCAATTAACTTCTAAACCCCTTGAAAATAGTATTGATAAGCTATATATTAAAATTAATATATTAATTTACATATAGGCATAAAATGGATATCAATCATCAAATTACCCTGTTAAAACAACAAATAAGGCAAAACGAAATTGCCAATGACAGCTATTACTTAAGTCGCCAATCCCAACAGGATTATCGCCTTCTTCACAAACTGGAATCACTTTTAAAACAACAACAATTAACAAAAAAAGGGGGTTGAAACACTAAGTTTCAGCACCCTTCAATTTTACTTAATTCTCAAGAAAGTGAGAACATCGATGATTTTCTGTATGTCCTTGCGTTCCTCGTCAGTGGCCTTTGTTTCCATCCAGATTGAGTCATAAAAGTCAATAACTTTCCCATAAAGCATCTCAACTTTCTCCTCTACCGGATCATCATACAACTCCAAAGTCATTGTCACAAACGCCCATAACCTAAAAGCAATAACACCTTCTTTTTTGAAATACTTTTCTTGTAATTCTTTTAATTCTTTCATAACAATAGTATTTAACAATAAAACATAATAACCCAAAAACGCGCTTAATATACCCGGTTTTACCAGATTGTCAACAATATTCCAATTAAACCTTTACATTTCTGCCGATAACCGGATAAAATCAATCAACACATATCAGGAACTGCCAATGAAAAAATTTTTTTCAAACTCTGCCTATTTATTCTGGCTGATTTTTATAATAGCCGTCATTTTCCGCCTTTGTCAGTTAGGCACACTTCCGTCAGGTATCAATCAAGACGAAGCATATGCCGGCTATGAAGCCTTATCTTTATTAACCACCGGCAAAGATAGTTGGGGTTATGGATTTCCGCTGTATTTCATTTCTTGGGCCAGCGGAATGAATGTTTTATACAGTTATTTAAGCATACCTTTTATAGCTTTGTTCGGCCCTCATACATGGGTTATTCGCCTTCCTCAAGCATTACTGGGTATTCTCAGTTGTTACATATTTTATCGCCTCTTAAAAAAAATCTTTAATCGTCAAACTGCACTTTTAGGCTTTTTCTTTTCTGCTATCGTTCCGTGGCATATCATGCTTTCACGTTGGGGACTGGAATCAAACTTAGCTCCGTTTTTTATTTTATGCGGATTTTACTTCTTTGCCAAAAGTCTCAAAAAAAACTCTTATTTATTTTTAAGTGCTCTGTTTTACGGATTTGGTTTATACACTTACGCCACCGCTTGGATATACATCATTATTACTTTTGCTCTCCAACTACTTTATTTTACAATATTCCAACGCAATACTAAAAGCTTACTTTATGCAACCTCTGCTGGCATATTATTCACCATTTTAGCTTTTCCGTTACTGTTGCTGATTTTAATTAACAATAACATTATACCAGAAATCAAAACCGCCATTTTTTCCATTCCCAAATTAGTTTATTATCGTCAAAATGAAATTGGCTTTGATCATCTGGAT
>JAGCRL010000216.1 GCA_017964705.1 Alphaproteobacteria bacterium | reverse complement strand
TATATCACCGCCTGGTTCATCACCACCGGGTACATCTCCACCTGGCTCGTCTCCACCGGGTACATCTCCACCTGGCTCGTCTCCACCGGGTACATCACCGCCTGGCTCGTCTCCACCAGGTACATCACCGCCTGGCTCGTCTCCACCGGGTACATCACCGCCTGGTTCATCGCCGCCTGGCTCAACTCCGCTAGGATCATCATCAGGATCCGTATTTGTATTAGTTGATGAAGATTTATGATGACTTCCGCCACCTCCGCTACTGGCTATAGCTGCAACCCCTCCACCAACAGCAAGAGCTCCTAATCCCCACCAAAGATACGAAGTATTACCACTTGTTATACTTGCTTGATTGACGTTTCTATTTGAAACATTTCTGGCATTTTGATTGGTTTGCTGCCGATATTTATGAACACAAGCCTGACGCATACTAGCTCCGTAAGATAACAACAAACGTTGTATTCTTACATCATGATTTTTTAGTGCCATACAATATGCTGTATCACCTTCTTGGTTTTGAGTATCAATTGCGCGGTTATATTGCTTTAACCAATTCATAAATTGATGATTTTCATTTTGTGCCTGACGATAAATTTCAGCAGCTCTGATAACATAAGCCTCTGCTGTAACAGGCAACACAAAACAGGTGAATAAAAACACCATCATCCCCGAAATTATTATTTTTTTTACTGATCTCATAATTGCCTCAAATCATCAAATCTACCGTGGAAAACTATATTGCATTCCCATGATTCCCATATAATCCGTAACGCCTTTTTCACCATCGGCATTAAACCGTGCTTCAAGTTTTCCGGTAAAGCTTAGATCTTCTTTCGGTTCGCCCTGATAATATAAACCTAAATCATATTCTTTGGCTGCCGGCTTTAATGAACTTGTCAACTTCTGCATATATACCGTGTCTGAATAATTGTCTCTGCCGCTTGCATATGAAAATGATGCTTTTCCTTTACGTACAGATAATGGTGTTGCCAAACTTAACCCTATCTTTTCTTTGCCGTTTATCTTATACTCTCCTGCAATCATATAACTTTCTGTCTCCAAATCCGATATCGACATCATCATCGCTTCTCTTCCTTGAGTATATCCTCTATAATATGCTGCAAGCAAGCTGACTTTTGGTGTTAATTGTAATGCCGCTTTTAGACCCATATAATATGTTGATCCGTCTCTTATAGAAAAGCCCCCCTGTCCGTTTAAGCCCAACATTGCGTTCTCTTCATACAACATTCCTCCTGTTGCCGCCAGTTCTAAATAATCTGTCATATTAAAACTATATTCCGCACCAAATGCATATGACCGATCATTAAAGCTTTGACGATCTTGCTCGTAATCTCTTTCATACAAACCGTTCTCACCGGTTTGTAATGATAATTTTAACCGTGACACATCGCTTAAATTCATTACATTTTCGGCTCCGTATGCTTCATTCATCGCAAAATACGGATTACTATCCGGTAAAACTACTTTATCAGAGGTTGTATATTTACTGTTTTCTGCATAATAAAAACGTGATGAACCTTCTTCCGTTTCATGTTTTATTTCCATCGTCGCAAGATTTGCTTGCCCGCCTTTATTTAGCATTTCACTGGTATTAAATTGAAATCCGCTTTGTTCATCTTTTACAACTTTTTTAGGACCGGCTATTGCTGCTCGTGATACTTGATTTCTAAAGTTTGCATTTGATCCATGAGTTGTTGTCATCAATTTTGATGTATCATATGCAAACGGACGATGCAACTCATCAAATGCTGTAACGCTTGATGGCATTGCTTTCACAATTTTATTTTGCATAGCTCCGCTAACTGCCAAACGATTATTTTTTGCAGATGTTAACTGATTTACATTAGAACTTGTCGCTAATCCCAAATCTCCGATTGGCGTTGTTATCGCTGCTTCCAAATCCAATGCCCCGCGACCATATTTTTGTGAATTAGCATATTCTCCTTTGTTATTAGCAGTTTCTAATAACAACCATGCCACATTTTGAGCCGATAACCACGGATAATAACCGTTTAACAATGCTATTGAGCCTGATACTACCGGTGTTGCCATTGATGTTCCGCTCATTTGTAATGTTCCGCTCTTTACCGCACCAGTTGACTCAATATCTGTTCCCGGAGCAGCAACACAATACCCTTTTGCCGAACCACACCAGTTAGCATAATCCGCTAATTTTCCAGAAGGCGCCGATTCTGTTGCTGTAGACAAATCCAATGCCGTAACCGCAACATAGGGTACTTCATATTTTCCTGGACCGCTATATCCGTAAGATTTCAAATCAAGTTTAGCAATACCATTTTGCAAAGTTGCATTCTTTTGCCCTTCATTACCGGTAGCCTGCACCCACACAGCACCATTTTTTGCAGCATAAACATATGTATCTATCGTGTCATCATCCGAATTATTTAAAAGCCATCTGGCAGTAGTATCTGCATTATATGTGCTAC
>JAGCRL010000215.1 GCA_017964705.1 Alphaproteobacteria bacterium | reverse complement strand
CATAGATGCAGATACGGCCCAAATTGTGGTCGAAGAAATGGGTCACAAGTTCAAGCGTGTTGCAGAAAGTGATGTTGAAGAAGGATTAAGCGGTCCAAAAGATACAGAAGCAGATTTATTACCTAGAGCTCCTGTAGTTACTGTTATGGGTCACGTAGACCATGGTAAAACATCGTTATTAGATGCTTTAAGAGAAACCAATGTTGCAGCACGTGAAGCTGGTGGCATCACCCAACATATTGGTGCATATCAAATCACACTTGATAACGGGCAAAAAATTACATTTATTGATACTCCGGGGCATGAAGCATTTTCAGAAATGCGTGCTCGTGGTGCAAAAGTAACAGATATTGTTGTTCTTGTAGTTGCGGCAAATGATGGTATTAAACCGCAAACGATTGAAGCTATTCGCCATGCTCAAGCAGCTAATGTTCCGATTGTGGTTGCTATCAATAAGATAGATTTACCAGGTGCAGACCCAATGAAAGTAAAAACAGAACTTTTGCAACATGGCATTGCTGTAGAAGAAATGGGTGGAGAAAGCCTATGTGCAGAAGTTTCAGCAAAGAAACGCATAAATATAGATAAGTTGGTGGAAGCTATCTTATTACAAGCCGAAATCTTAGACTTAAAAGCAAATCCAAACCGTGCGGCAGAAGGTGTTGTAATTGAAGCCAAAATGGAAAAAGGACGTGGTAATGTTGCAACTGTTCTCATTCAAAACGGTACCTTAAAAGTAGGAGAAGTTTGCATTGCTGGTAAAGAGTGGGGACACGTCCGCGCTATGTTCAATGAAAACGGCAAGAAGGTATTTGAAGCAGATCCGGCAACTCCGGTTGAGGTTCTTGGTTTACAAGGAACTCCTTCAGCCGGTGATGATTTCATTATTGTAAAAGATGAAAACCAAGCTAGAGAAGTAACAAATTATCGTATTCGTAAAGAACGGGATGCTAAATTAGTTAAAAGTGCAAAATCTGCTATGGAGCAGATGCTAGATAAAATTAAATCTGGTGAATCAAAACAACTGGCTGTTATTATTAAAGCGGATGTTCAAGGTTCAATAGAAGCAATTGAAGGAACAATTACCAAACTATCTACAGATGAAGTATCAGTTCATGTATTGCATTCAGCTGTAGGTCCGATTTCTGAATCAGATGTTACTTTAGCCAAAGCATCAAATGCGTTTATCATAGGGTTTAATGTTCGTGCGATTCCTCAAGCAAGAGATATTGCTCGCCGAGATGGTATAGATATTCGCTATTATTCTATTATTTATGACGTAGCAGATGATGTTAAGAAAGGCTTAGAAGGCCTACTATCACCGGAATTAAGAGAAAAATTCTTAGGCTATGCAGAGATTCGCAATGTCTTCAATATTACCGGTGTTGGTAAAGTTGGTGGTTGTATGGTTACCGAAGGAATGGTTAAACGTGGTGCAAAAGTCCGCTTATTACGGGATAATGTTGTTATTCACGATGGTAATTTAGCTCAGCTGAAACGTTTCAAAGAAGATGTTAAAGAGGTCAAAGAAGGCTATGAATGTGGCATGAGTTTCGAAAATTATAATGATATTCAAGTAGGCGATTATATTGAATGTTATGAAATAGAAACTATTGCAGCTAAGTTATAAGGAGAAAGCTTATGATGGATGCAAATTATAAAGAACCGTCACAACGTCAAAAAAGAGTCGCTCAGGAAATAAAAAAAATAATAGCCGGTGCACTTGAAAAAGGCGAAGTTAGAAATCCTACAATATTAGATTACTTAGTAACCATCACAGATGTAGATATTTCTCCGGATTTAAAACTTTGTACAATTTACTTCATGACATTAAATGGTAAAAATTTAGGTCAAATAGAGGATGACTTGAATGCGGAAACAAGGGGGTTAAAAAAGCTGATAGCTTCCAAGTTAAAGCTTCGTTATACACCGGAATTAAATTTTCGTATGGATATGTCTTTTGCGGAAGTTGACCGGATTGAAAAACTTTTGCGTGATCCTAAAGTAGCTAAAGATTTAGGGCGTAAAGTAGAAGACTAACAATATCTTAACAAGGAGTATAAAATGTTTAAGAATTTTTTGAATGAATTTAAAACTTTTGCAATGCGTGGCAATGTTATTGACATGGCAGTCGGTATCATCATTGGTGGTGCATTTGGAACAATTGTTAATTCTCTGGTAAATGATGT
>JAGCRL010000214.1 GCA_017964705.1 Alphaproteobacteria bacterium | reverse complement strand
GCAGTTTTGCACTGTTATGATATCTATTATCTTATTGGCTTATTTTGGTGGATTACCTAAAATCTTTGAAGTTTTAGCCCTGACCTATTTAGGCTCAATGATTGCTTTTCTATTTTTCAGTTGGCCGCCGGAAAAACTTATTATCAGCCATGGAGCATTCGTTTCTTTGGGTTTTATTATGGGATGTTTTATGTTAAGTGCTACTACTGAATTTGCCGGCCCCTCGATGATTATTGCTGTTTCTTATCTTATCACTGAGGTTGGTATAGCTCTTTATAATCATTTTATTATTCGTGACGATCAGCCAGAACTTTATATGAGCACTTCTTATTATAAATCATCTAATCAAGGCGAATTTGAGAAAAGTGTCGTTTATGGTGTTTTTAAAATTTTATTTATTGATATTATTTTATCACTTGCCCAAATATCTGCCTCTGATTATGTAGCTTTGCCTATTTTTACCATTATCTTGAATTTATGGTTTTTATCTATTTTATCTGGGGATACAAAACCAGAAGAGTTGTTATCTATTACAAAACTTGGTAAAAAAGCTATATGGGGTATTTTTTCAAAAAAGAAAGATAAAAAATAACGGGGTTGTATATGGCTAATTTTATCAAAATCTTATTTGGAAATGAGACAAAAGGAAAACGTGTTCTTCCTAAAGTTGGAACACTTAAGGTTGTTGTGGTAGAATTTGCCGAATATGGTAATTATGGATTTGGCCGAGGATTTGCTCGCCTATTACAGAGAAATACCAATTTTGAGGTTCGTTATTTTGATGAACCATTTGATAAAGCCTTTTTAAATCTGCAAGGACGTAACTTTTTTGATTTAGTTGATGCCGGAAATACTATATTACAAAAATTAAATGCTGATATTGTGGTATGGGGATATCAAGAACATGAAAACATTCGCTTAAACTTTCAAACAGCTAATGCTTATTCTGATTGGGATAATGTTTCTTGTTCCGTATTGGAAAGTATTTATGTTCCTGCCGAATATTTTGAACATATTAACTTTTTCCCTGAAATACTGGAAAATATTATTATCGGCATTATAGCTTCTGCTATTAGTGAACAACGGATTGATTTAAGACATCTTAAACAAAAATTGCTTAAAAGCGTTATTTCTAAATTCAGTACAGGGCCTGCCGGAAATAATGATAAACTTATGCTTTCTCCTTATGTTATGAATACCACAGGCTTGATTTATTTAAGCTATGCGCAAAAAGAGTTAAACAAAAAAGCTTTTGATACCATTAAAGAACTTTTTAATAATGCCTTAGCTTATCAAAGCCAAATTATGCAAAATGTTCACCTTGGTTGCATTTACAAAAACATTGCTCAACTTTATGAAATGGCTCTTCAGCAAGATTTAGACGGGCATTGGTTGCTGTTTCGTGAATCTATTTCAAACTATCGTACTGCCCAAAAATACCTTGATTATTTTAATTATCCCTATGATTTTGCTTTAATATCTTTCAAACTATCTCAACTTTATTTTCAGTATTGGAAGTTTAGCAATGATACTCAAGCCTTACGTGATGCTGTTTATTATCTTCGCGAGGCTGAAAAAACCTATACTCAAATTACTTTTCCGGAGTTATGGTCCAAAATTGAAGGGTATTTGGGGTATTACCTTTCTCTGCTCGGGATGTTTTCTAAAAGCACAGACATTTCTATGCTTGCTATTCGTAGCTACAAAAACAAACAAATTGTTTATCGTAAAGAGCTTTATCCTGTTATGTGGGCAAAAATTCAGGAAAACATTGCAAATGTATATTATAATATCGGAAAAACTGCTAAAGATGTTAAAGCTTTTGGCGAAGCCGTTAATTATTATAAATCTGCACTTAAGATTTATGAAAACAAAAAAATGCATAATGAAATTACAGTTGTTAACAACAGTCTAGATAAAGTTATGCAAGCCTGGAAAGGGTAATTTAGGAATTAAATCACTTCTCTTCTACCTACATGATCTGCTGCCGTTACTACTCCTTCGGCTTCCATACGTTCAATGATTGTCGCCGCTTTATTATAGCCTATTCCCAAACGTCTTTGAATATAACTGGTTGAAGCTTTTTTATCATTCCTGACAATCTGTACTGCTTGTTCGTATAAATCATCATTACTATTTCCAGCACTCATTCCCATTGATGTTCTATCAAACAGTGCTCCGGCTTCTTTATTCTTCATTTCTAATTCACCGGCAGTTACTTCATCTACATATTCCGGCTGACGTTGCGATTTAATAAATTCAACAACACTTTCGACTTCTTCATCTTTTACAAAACCGCCATGAATACGTTGTGGACGCAGACCTGCCGGCATATAAAGCATATCACCTTTACCCAACAGCTGTTCTGCCCCTTGTTCGCCTAAGATTGTTCGGCTATCAATCTTAGATGTTACTTGGAAGCTTATTCTGGTCGGGAAGTTTGATTTTATCGTACCGGTAATCACATCCACTGATGGTCTTTGTGTTGACATAATCAAGTGAATACCAGCAGCACGTGCCATTTGAGCCAAGCGCTGAATAGCTGCTTCTACTTCTTTTCCGGCAACAAGCATTAAATCTGCCATTTCATCAACCACAATCACAATATAAGGTAATGGTTTTGTATCTAAAAGCTGTTCTTCATACTCCGGTTTTCCGGTTTCAGGATCAAAGCCTACTTGAATTGTTCGTTTCGGAGTTTCTCCTTTTTCGCG
Organism: Alphaproteobacteria bacterium; assembly: GCA_017964705.1. Classification (GTDB taxonomy): domain Bacteria; phylum Pseudomonadota; class Alphaproteobacteria; order RF32; family CAG-239; genus CAG-267. Next base: position 1,875 of record JAGCRL010000214.1, on the reverse strand, counting down.
CAACTCTTTTAATTTCAGGTTATAGCCATTAATATTACGCACCGATAAGCAGGCCATTGCACGATAGCGTTCTTCCATTTCTCGTACTGCCCATTTTAATCCTATAACAGCTTTGGCCGGATCTGTAATTACCGGTGTCAACAAATGAGGTATTCCATTATACATTGAAAATTCAAGCATTTTCGGATCAATCAAGATGAACTTACATTCTTCCGGTGTCATTCTATATAACAATGATAGAATCATTGCATTCACCCCAACTGATTTTCCTGAACCTGTTGTTCCTGCAACAAGTAAATGTGGCATTTTTGCTAAATCAGCATAGATATTTTTACCGCCAATGTCTTTTCCTAATACAACATTTAATGCATTTTTGCTATCCGTAAAATCAACATCTTCTAAAAGATCTCTTAACCAGACTGTTTCTCTTTTAGAATTTGGAATTTCAATACCAATTGTATTTGAACCCGGAACAACCGCAATACGTACCGAAACAGCAAACATAGAGCGAGCTATATCATCAGCCAAACTTATTACCCTGGATGTTTTAGTTCCCGGGGCTGGTTCTAATTCAAATAAAGTTACGACCGGTCCGGGACGAATTTTTACAATCTGCCCGTGAACACCGAATTCTTCTAAAACAGCTTCTAATGTTCTTGCGGTTTCGTTTAATTCTTTTTCATTGACACTTAAACCAAGTCTTTCCTTTGGGCGGCTCAACAAATTAATATCCGGGAATTTATATCCATTTTCTTCTTTATTGACCTGTGGTGTAATTGATATAATTTCTGCTGTTTTCTGCTTTGAAACTTTTGCTTTTTTCCCTGGTTTTTCTTCTATTTGTGAAATTGGAACTACATTTTCTGCCTGCAGAGCTTCCTCTATCGGTGCTGATAGCACTGGTTCTTTACGAACCTTGCTTTGTTTGGTTGGGGCATTGTCACTGTAATAAACTAAAGCTTTGGGCTTAAATAGTCTGGCTATAAATTTACCGATTCCCTTAAAAGCTATAATTATAGAACGACCTAGCCCTTTTAAGATTCTTCCCCACTGCTTAAACGTTATTCCTACGGCCAAATTAAATGACATCAAAGCTATTGTTATTTGCAAAGCTAGTGCAGCTGTTTTTTCATATCCCTGCATATTCCAACTTTCAAACAAATTTGTTAATACATTTGGCAAAAGAGGGCTGAACTTACCTAGTAAATTAACACTTTCTAAAGGTGCAGCAAATAGCTGATAAAACACGCCTGCCAAAGAAATTATTCCTATTAATACGGCCAACAGACGAATTTTAAATTCCAGTATTTTTTGATTCTTTATTAATAAAAAACCCCAAATAGCAACAGGAATTAAAAAAACAAAAATTGCTAAGCCAAAGCTATTTACTATGAAATCAGAACTATATGAACCGAAACGTCCCATAAAGTTACTGATTTTTTCAGAATTAGAAACGTTAAATGATTCGTCTCCAGGATTGTATCCAAACATCCCTAAAATCAAACATATACAAAATACCAGTAATCCGGCTCCTGCTGTAACTCCAATTATTTTTGAGAACCAATAGCTTGATTTTAATTCTTTTTTTTCTTTTTTACTTCTTTTTGTCATTATAACCCCATTTGTAACTTGTTTTGGTTAGATTTTAATGCCAATTTTTAAATAAAATCTTAATAAATTTATTTATGTGCATAATTGTTTAATTTTGGAGCTATACACAAATTAAGGATTTAAAACTTGACTTTAGGCTTAACTCATTTAGCTTATTTTCAAATAAGTTTAATTTGGGAGTAAATAATAAATGAAATATGCGTTTGTTTTCCCAGGACAAGGCTCGCAATTTGTCGGTATGGGAAAAGAACTGGCAGAAAACTT
>JAGCRL010000213.1 GCA_017964705.1 Alphaproteobacteria bacterium | reverse complement strand
TGTTCTTGCCGGAGCAGGAACCGGAAAAACTAAAGTATTAACGACTCGATTAGCTTATATTTTGAGCACTAACTCTGTCCGTCCTTGGAATTGTTTGGTTGTTACTTTTACTAATCGTGCTGCTAATGAAATGAAAGAACGGGTTCGCCAATTAATCGGAGATACTGTTAATTCTGTTTGGCTTGGAACTTTTCATAGTATATGCGTTAAAATTTTACGTAGATATCCTAATCTTGTCGGATTAAAACCGAATTTTACCATTTTAGGTGAAGATGATCAAAAAAGAGTTATTAAAAAAATCTTGCAAGAACATAATATTGATGAAAAACAATATACGCCACAGGCAGTTTTAGAAAAAATCTCACGTTTTAAGGACAAAGGTTTTACTATTGAACGGCTTATCGGTGATATAAAAAATAATATTATCATATTTATTTATAAAGAATATCAAAAGCGATTACTAGAGTTAAACTGCGTTGATTTTGGAGATATCCTTCTATATGTCCTTAATATTTTAATGAATCCTGAAAATAAAAGCATTTTAGACGAATATCAAGAACGTTTTAAATATATTATGGTTGATGAATATCAAGATACAAATGTTACTCAATATTTATTGCTTCGCATTCTTTCTCAAAAGTATAGAAATCTTTGTTGTGTTGGTGATGATGACCAATCAATTTACTCTTGGCGTGGGGCAGAAATAGAAAATATCTTGAAATTTAATGAAGATTTTCCGGAAGCTGTTACTATACGTTTGGAAAGAAATTATCGTTCTATTGAAAATATTTTGACAGCAGCTACTGCTGTTATAAGTCATAATTCGCGAAGATTAGGAAAATCACTCAAAGTGGCTGAACATAGCCCTGTTTCTCAATGTAAAAATGAAAAAATTAAGGTTATTAGTACTTATAATGGAGATGATGAAACAAAATATATAGCTACACAAATCCAGAATCTAAAATATAATGGAATCGATTATTCTGAAATGGCTATTTTGGTACGTACAGCTTCGCAGACTCGTGCTTTTGAGGAAATTTTTATAAAAGAATCTATTCCTTATAGAGTTGTTGGCGGACTAAGATTTTATGAGCGTGCTGAAATTCGTGATATGCTTTCATATTTCAGGCTTATTCTACAACCCAGTGACGATTTGGCTTTTGAACGGATTATTAATAAACCTGCTCGAGGCATAGGCGAAAAAACCATTGATAAAATTCGTGCACAGGCAAGAATTGATAGAACATCTCTTTACCAAGCTATGTTAAATTCGGTTAAAGACGATGCTTTCTCAGGAAAAACAAAAAGTGCTTTAACTGATTTTATTGAGCATATGGTTGATTGGCAAAAAATATTACCAGCTCTTCCTTTAGGTGAATTTGCCGAACAAGTGATTGATGAATCCGGCTATATGAGTATGCTTGAACAAGACAAGTCTGTTGAAGCCCCGGGAAGAATTGAAAATATAAAAGAATTAATCAGTGTTATGAGTGATGCTGAAATATATCCCACTTTATCTGATTTTTTGGAGCACGTCAGTTTAGTAATTGATAACGAATATAATGATAATGGCAATAAGGTTATTGTTTCAACTTTACATGCGGCAAAAGGATTGGAGTTTGATGCTGTTTTTCTGCCTGGTTGGGAAGAAGGGCTGTTTCCGCATCAAAAATGTTTAGATGAATCTGAAGATGGTAGTATTGAAGAGGAGCGTAGGCTTGCATATGTTGCTATTACTCGTGCAAAAAAATTACTTTATATTTCTATGGCATTTAATCGTAAGCTTTATGGTCAATGGCAAAATAATATGCCATCCAGATTTTTAAACGAATTACCTCCTAACTGTATTGAAATAATTAATAATACCGGTTATGCCAAACCGCAAAATAACAATAGTTATAGCGGTGGAAGAAGCTATTATTCTCATAGTGATGATGGATACCGCAACAACCGTAGCGAGTATCAATATAGAGTGAATTATAAAAAGCCAAAGAGACAAGGCTATTTTGATAGCTATGAAAATTTGGCTTATGATGAATATGTTGATTATGATGATTACAATCAACAACCGCAAAATGATTATTTCTGCTCAAAAAAGAAAAATTCGCCCCTTATAGGAATGCGTGTTTATCATTCAAGTTTTGGTTATGGACGAATTGTTGATGTTGATGGAGATAAATGTGAAGTCAACTTTGATAAAGCAGGTAAAAAGAAAATCATGGGTAGTTTTTTGGAGAAAGTATAATAAATTTTATTATTTCAAGACTTTCCTGAATGAGAAATATTTGTGAACGAAAAATGTCATTATGGTAATAATGCAGATACAGCAGATTTGTGCCACCGCTTTATTTAAATTAGGAATATCTAGTAAAAAACTATTTTGCGGCAAGCGTTCAGCTATATGTACTACTCGTACAAAAAAAGCTAATAATCCCATATTTACAAAATATAGTACTATGTAAGAAGAAAAGGCTTTGCTATATTCTTTTAAAAAATTACCGGTACTTCTAAAAACATAATAGCGCATTGTGGTAATTGATATATTGATATTAATCAGATTCATCAAAAATAATGATAATTGCTCTCTGCCTGATGTTAAATATAAAAATATGTAATAGATTATAAAAGAAGTTGCCGTATTAAAGCCACCCACCAGCAAAAACCGTAATTTTTCATTTTGCTTAAACCAAATATCTTCTATGTATTTATACGCTTTAACTATAGACATATCTTTTCTCTTTTTTTGTTTTTTTAGCATAAAAAGATATAAAATTCATCTGTTTTATAAATTTATACTTGCAAAAAATGCGATTAGTGATAAAAAGTGTAGAGTTTTCAAAGGAGATATAATAATGGCTATTGATAACAATACTGTCCGACAGATTGCTTTTTTAGCTAAATTAAAAGTCGAGCCAGATAAATTGGAAGAAACAAAAGAAGAATTTAATAAGATATTAGCTTGGGTGGAAGAGCTCAGAGAAGTAAATACAGATAATGTAGAGCCTTTGGTATCAGTTAATAATGAATCCTTAACTTTACGTGAAGATAAAATTTCTGCCGGACATAATGCTAAAGAAATATTAGCAAATGCACCGGCACAGGAGTTCGGTTATTTTGTTGTGCCTAAGGTGGTGGAGTAAAAGAATGAGTGAATTAGTTGAGTTAACAGTTAGTGAATCTCTTAAAAAATTAAGAAATAAAGAAATATCTGCGGTGGAATTAACCCAAGCTTATATTAATAAAATGCAAGATAATGCTAAATATAATGCTTATGTAACGCTTAATGAGGAAAAGGCGCTTGAACAGGCTAAAGAAGCCGATAAAAGGTATCAAAACGGAACAAACAGACCATTAGAGGGAATTGCCTTAGGCATTAAAGATTTGTTTTGCACAAAAGGATTACGAACAACAGCTTGTTCACATATTATAGATAATTTTATACCACAGTATGAATCTACTGTTACACAAAATTTACTTGATGATGGCGCTGTATTTTTAGGTAAATTAAATCTTGATGAATTTGCAATGGGTGGCAGTAACGAAACAAGTTACTTCGGCCCAGTAGTTAACCCGTGGAGTAAAGAAACAAAACTCGTTGCCGGAGGTTCTTCCGGTGGATCTGCCGCAGCTGTGGCTGCAAAAATGTGTGCAGCGGCAACCGGTACAGATACCGGCGGATCTATTCGCGAACCGGCAGCTTTTTGTGGCGTAACAGGTATTAAGCCTACCTATGGTCGTTGCTCTCGTTATGGTATTATTGCGTTTGCATCATCACTTGATCAAGCCGGACCGATTTGTAAAGATGTGGCTGACTGCGCGCTTCTCTTAAACTCTATGGCCGGATATGATGCAAAAGACTCTACTTCTTCTAAAGTAGAGGTACCTGATTTTAGCGCATTCTTAGGTAAAGATATAAAAGGATTGAAAGTAGGAATTCCAAACGAATATCGTATAGATGGGATGAATGAAGAAATTGTCACCTATTGGGATAAGGCGGCAGAAATTCTTAAAAATGCAGGGGCAGAAATTGTTTCTATCAGTTTGCCGCATACGAAATATGCTTTGCCGACATATTATGTTATTGCACCTGCAGAGGCTTCTTCTAACTTATCACGTTATGACGGTGTGCGCTATGGCAATCGTGTTGACGGTAATGGTTTAGATGAACTCTATACCAATAGCAGAACGAGTGGTTTTGGAAAAGAAGTAAAGCGACGTATTCTTATCGGTACTTATGTGCTTTCTGCCGGATATTATGATGCGTATTACTTAAAAGCACAAAAAGTTCGGCAGTTGATTAAGAATGACTTTGATAAAGCTTTTGAAAAATGCGATGTTATTTTAACGCCGACAAGCCCAATTGAGCCTTTTGCCATCGGTGATAAAAAGATGCTCGAAAACCCGATTAATATGTATTTAAACGACGTGTTTACCGTTTCAGTAAATTTAGCAGGATTACCGGCCATGAGTTTGCCTATCGGTTTATCTAAAAACGGATTACCTTTAGGAATGCAACTTATCGGCAAACCTTTTGATGAGGGAACAGTATTTAAGACGGCATATCAGCTTGAGCGCGGCGCGAATTTTGTAAGGATGTAAAAAATGGCAGAATATATTATAACAACAGAAAAAGGAAAATGGGAAGTTATTTGCGGCTTGGAAATTCATTGCCAAATTATATCCAAATCTAAAATTTTCTCCGGCGCTTCAACAGAGTTTGGTGACGATGTTAACGAAAACGTTTCTTTCGTTGATGCCGGTATGCCCGGGATGTTGCCGACGCTTAATGAGGAATGCGTTCATCAGGCGGTAAAAACCGGATTGGGCTTAAATGCGGTAATCAATAAATATTCACAATTTTCGCGTAAAAACTATTTTTATGCGGATTTACCGCAGGGTTACCAGATTACTCAATTTGAATATCCGATTGTCGGTGAGGGTGCAATAGATGTTGATTTGTCAGACGGCACAAGCAAGACTATCCGTATTGAACGTATGCATATTGAGCAGGATGCCGCTAAATCTATTCACGATATGTCACCGACCAAGAGTTTTATTGATTTGAACAGAGCCGGTGTGGGATTAATGGAAATTGTTACCAAACCGGACTTTCGTTCACCGGAAGAAGCTGGAGCATTCTTAAAGAAATTACGTTCTATTGTACGCTATCTCGGCACTTGTGACGGTAATATGGATGAAGGTTCAATGCGTTGTGACGCAAGTATTTCTGTTCGTCCGCTCGGTTCCGATGAACTTCGTCCGCGTGCCGAAGTTAAAAATGTTAACTCCGTTAAATTTGTTATGCAAGCGATTGAGTATGAAGCCAAACGCCAAGTTGAGCTATATGAAAAAGGTGAGACTATAGAACAACAGACCCGTCAGTTTGATTCTGTTAACGGCGTAACCAAATTTATGCGCAAAAAAGAGTTTTCAGATGACTATCGTTATTTCCCTGAGCCGGATTTACCACCACTGATTTTAACAGATGAATTTATTAATAAAGTTAAAAGCGAATTAGTGGAGTTACCAGACGCAAAGAAAGCTCGCTTTGTAAAAGATTTGGGCTTAACCACATATGATGCAACGGTTATTTGTGAAAATAAAGAAACAGCGGATTTTTTTGAAAAGGCCGCTAAAGGGCATGATGCCAAAAAGGTTGCCAACTGGTTGATGGGTGATTTTTTTGCAATGCTGAATGAGAAGAAGAAAGAACTTAAAGATTCCCCTGTAACGGCTGAAAATCTTGGAGCATTGGTTGAGCTAATTACAACCAACGTTATTAACGGAAAGACCGCTAAAGATGTGTTTGCAATTATGGCAGAAACAGGTGAAAATCCGGAAAAAATTGTAGAAGAAAAAGGCTTGAAACAGGTAACGGATACCGGCGCAATCGAAAAATTGATTGATGATTTGTTGGCAACTGCTGCAGATAATGTGGCGGCTTATCGCGGTGGTAAGGTCGGCCTATTCGGATGGTTTGTCGGACAAGTGATGAAGCAATCTCAAGGCAAGGCTAATCCGCAAGTGGTTAATGAGCTGTTGAAGAAAAAGCTAGGATAATTTTTACAAAAAATTAAGTTATTATAGAACTTTAGGTTTAAAATAAGGGTGTCCAGTGTAAAAATATCCTTATAAACATAGACATTAGTTTTATATACCTTTTTTTCGCTAAAACAACACTTTATATATTTAGCGATGAGAGGAGGATTTTTATGAAAAAAATAGATATTGCAAATTATGTTATTTATGATTTGGCAAATCGTTTTATTGGTAATGATGTAACCGATTTAAATAGCGAAATTGTCAATTTGGTTGCCGATACTTGGTGTAAGAAACACTTTGTTTCCGTTAAACACGGTTTATACCATCATCATGATGAAAAACTTAATCGTAAATTTATTATTTAAAGGAATCGACTATAAATTTGTTGTCAATATAGCTTTATTTAGAGGTTTAAAAAAATATTTTATTTCATACTTCGTTTAATGTTTGGTTTTATTTTTATGAGGTGTGAAAATGAATAGAAAACAACAAGACATATTAAAAGACAATATGATTTTTGTCGGCACAATTTATGATAGTTTTGAAGCACTGGAAGAAACTTTGGGAAAACTGAAATTAGAACGACCATTGTTTATTACTCATGTTGCTAAAATGGCTTTTGCCGAAGAAGTTTTTAAGCGTGCTGAAAATACATTAGATGCTTGTCGATTTATCCCTCAAAAAACTAATAAAAAAAGTAATCTTACCTCTCAAGTTTATAACTAATATTTTACTAAACAAAAAGCCCGATAAAATCGGGCTTTTTATAATATTATACGGAATTATTATCCGATTGTACCAAAGTAATTTCCTTCATCTTTCTTTTCTACGGCACGTAAATCAAACAGATTTAAGAATGCTGTACAAATATAAATTGAAGAGTATGTACCGATAATTAATCCGACTAAGATTGTAAATGAAAAGCTCTTTAATGCATCTCCACCCCAGAAATATAAAGGAAGAACAGCAATTAATGTTGTTAAACCGGTTAAGATTGTTCTGGAAAAGATGTCATTAATACTCTTATTCAATAAATCTAATTGCGGCATTTTACGATATTTCTTTAGGTTTTCACGAATACGGTCATAATTAACCACCGTGTCGTTAATAGAATAACCAACAAGCGTTAAAATGGCGGCAACAGTTGTTAAACTGAAATCAAACCTAAAGAAAGATAATAACCCGACAGTTATCAGAATATCGTGAAACAGTCCAACCAATGCACCTAAAGCAAATTGCCATTCAAAACGAACCCAAATATAAATGGCAATTGCAAGCATTGCTAAAACGGAAGCAACAATACCTGCGGTTTTAAGTTCGTCACCAACTTGCGGGCCAACGTTTTCAACACGACGGTATTCAAAGCTATTGCCTAATATTTTTTTGATATCAACAACTGCTTTTCTTTGTGCTTCTTCATTTGCGTTTTCAGCTTGGGCACGGATCATTAATTCATCACCGTTTTCGCCAATTGTTTGCAAATTTAGTTCATCTAATTTTAGAACACTTAATTTTGAACGAATTTCATCTATATTAATTGGTTTTTCAGACTTAATTTCCATTAACACACCGCCAGAAAAATCAATACCAAAATTGAAACTCTTAAAATATATACTTAAACAAGATAATATTATCAAAATTGCAGAAAGAATATATGTAAATTTGCGTGCTTTCATAAAATTGATATTTGTATCTTTTGTAATCCATTTTAACATCGTCATTTTTTTATTCCTTATCCAATTAAAGCGGTAATGCTTTAGGTTTGAAGCGATTATACCATGCTGTAATAATTAATCTGGTTACTGTTACAGAGGTAAACAATGAGGTTAAAATACCAATTGCTAAAGTAACAGCAAATCCTCTAACCGGACCACTACCAAAATAGAACAATACTGCAGCAGCAATCAACGTTGTTAAGTTAGAGTCTATAATCGTTCCCCATGCAAAAGAAAATCCGGTTTCTATTGAATCTTTAATCGAACGACCATTTTTTACTTCTTCACGCATGCGTTCAAAAATTAACACATTAGCATCTACCGCCATACCAATGGTTAAAATGATACCCGCAATACCAGGTAATGTTAAGGTCGCGCCAATTACACTTAAGGTTCCTAGCATTAAAAACAGGTTTAAGAACACGGTAATTGATGTAAACAAGCCAAACAAACCATATGCCAAAATTAAAAAGACGATAACGCCAATTAATCCGATAATTGAAGAGAACACACCAGATTTAATACTATCTGCACCAAGACCTGCACCAACTGTTCTTTCTTCCAGAATATTAAGCGGAGCCGGTAAAGCACCGGAACGAAGCAACAATGCTAATTCTTGTGCGCTTTCGGAAGTGTAGTTTCCAGTAATAACGCCAGATCCTCCGGTAATTGCTGATTGAATGGTTGGGGCTGAAATAACTTCATCATCTAAAACGATGGCTAATTGTTCGCCAACATTATTCTTGGTTACTTCACCAAATTTCTTGGCACCTAAATTATTAAACTTAAAGCTAACAGCAGCTGCTCCATCTTGGAAAGAAACGCCGGCATCAGTTAATGTCTCTCCGCCAACAGCAGGTTTTCTGACAATAACATATTGCTCTCCTTCTGATCCGCGAATAATACGAGATGAGCTCTTTAATTTACCACGTTTTGCTTCTGTAACAGTTGTAGAACTATCAACCAAATGGAATGTCATTTTAGCTGTTTTACCTAAAAGAACTTTTACCTCTTCCGGATTTTGGATACCAGGTAATTGAACTAAAATACGACCATAACCCTGACTTTGAATAATCGGTTCGTTTGTGCCGTATTCGTCAATACGTTTACGAACAATTTCAATTGATTGTTCAACAAGTTTACTCTTTATTTGATTTAAAGCTTGCTCGTCGTAAGTAACAACCAATGTTCCGTTTGATTCTGAAACAGTCAACCCTTCATCCATCTTTCTTAATGGAGTAATTGCTTTGCTCCGAGCATTTGCATCTTCAATACGAATTTTTAATCCATCTGCCGAGGAGCTTATTCCTTGATAACGTACACGGGCATCTTTTAGAGCAGAACGTGCAGAGTCTTCCAGGCTTTGCATTCTATCTTTTAATGCAGAAGTTAAATCTACTTCCAACAATAAGCTTGAGCCTCCTTGTAAGTCCAAACCAAGATTAACCGGTTGCCACCAAGAAGGCAGGGTTGTTTTTGCGTCTTTGACAAAGTTTGGTACGGAGTAAAACACACCAATAACGCAAACTGCCAAGATCATAAGTATTCTTTGTAATGATAGTTTATACATTTATTTCTCTTTTCATCTAATTATTTCTGTACTTTAGAAACTACTTCTCGAATTGTTGAGCGAGAAACTTTAATTTCCACTCCCTTAGCAATTTCAACTGTTAGAATATCTCCTTCAACTCTAACCACATGGCCATAGATACCACCGCCAGTAAGAACTTCATCTTTTGGTTGAATTGCTTTTAACATATTTTCAAACTCTTTCATCTTCTTTTTTTGAGGACGAATAAGTAAAAAATAGAAAATTGCAAAAACCAGTATCAGCTGAATCAAAAAACTAGCCATTGGACTAGGTTCTGCGGCTGCCGCCGTTGCTTCAGCTGCTGCTTCAGTCGCCGCCATAGCTTCTGTTATAAACATATTTTTCTCCATTTAAATTAATTTAGCTGGGTGGTAGTTTAAGCTAAAAAAATTGTCGATACAACCTAAAACTCTAAGATTTACACGAGATTTTATTATAAAAAAGTTTTTAATTTTATTTAGATAATTTTATGGCAGATATGTACGTGGATTAACGGCCTTTTTTCCGGCACGAACTTCAAAGTGTAATTGCGGACTATTAACACTACCAGTGCTTCCTACTGTTGCTATTTTTTCGCCACGTACTACGTTTTGTCCCTTCTTCACGTACAGCTTATCATTATGTGCATAAGCCGTAATATAACCATCTGAATGTTTTATTAAAACGAGATTTCCAAAGCCTTTAAGTTCATTACCGGCATATGCGACAACTCCTTTATCGGCGGCTTTGACATTGGTACCCAAAGCGGCCTTTATGTTTATTCCATCATTACGTCGCCCTTTGCCAACAACTCCAAAACCAGAAACAACTGATCCGTTTACAGGCCAAATAAATTTGCTTTTTCTATAGGTTGAAACAGTTTTGGTCGGTGTAGCTTTTGCAATTTTTTTATTTGTTATTGCTTTATCTTCTGATGTTTTTTTAGAAACAGCTACTTCTGTC
>JAGCRL010000024.1 GCA_017964705.1 Alphaproteobacteria bacterium | reverse complement strand
GGTTCAGCCGGTCCTACTGATTTAGAAAATTTTATTTGATTGGCTGTAAACTTTGGAGTGGGAAAAAGCTCCACATTTAAGTCTCCATCAATAACGGCACGCAGTCCAGTAATTTGCGAAAATCTCTGTTCAACCAGAGCTTTGTGCTTGTTCCAATCAAGAGTATAAATGTATATTCCAAGTCCTATTACAACAAGAATAACAAAACAAAGGACACCGATGATAATTTTTTTAAGCACGTTTTTCTCCTAAATCAAAAATAAGCTTTGCTAAATTTTTTATTCATTGTATATTATAAAAAATTAACGAAACGATAATATTAAATATTTTTTTGATTTTTTAGAGAGGTGGGGAAAATGATAGCTCAAAAATTACTAAAACAGGCTCTGAAAGCAAAAGAACATGCCTATGCGCCATATTCTCAATACTATGTGGGAGCTGCCATTTATACAGAAAACGGAAATATATTTTCAGCCTGTAATGTTGAAAATATATCTTTTCCTTGCGGTACTTGTGCAGAAGCGGGAGCAATTGCTGCAATGGTAGCAGCCGGAGATAAAAAAATTAAAGCAATATTAATAACTGCCGATGGAAAAAATTTGGTTTATCCATGTGGTGCATGTTTACAGCGTATTGCATAATTTTCCAACGAAAAAACAATAATATACTTAGCAAATAGCAAAGAAATCTGCAAAACATATAAATTAGCAGAATTATTGCCTTATGGCTTTAAGGAGGAAACATTATGTCAGTAGCAAAAGAAGCCGCCGCGTTAATTAAAGAACATTTAGCCATAAAATCTCCTAAAACGGCAATTATTTTGGGTTCCGGACTAGGAGGTTTTGTAGCCAAACTCAAAGACAAAAAAATATTTAAATACAAAGACATGGGAAACTTTCCTGAGAGTTCGGTAGAAGGCCATAGAGGTGAGCTGATATATGGCACATTAGAGGGTAAGGAAATTATATGTGTTAATGGCAGAGTGCATTTATATGAAGGGCATTCGCCGACTAATATTGCCGAAGCTATTCACTCTTTAAAGGAATTGGGTGTTAAACAACTAATAGTTACCAATGCCGCTGGTTCATTGAATAAAAAAATAGCACCAGGAAGCTTAATGCTTATCACTGACCATATTAATTTTAGTGGCAGAAATCCTCTTGTTGGAAAAAATGATGATGATTATGGTACACGTTTTCCTTCATTAAATGATGCTTATACACCGCGCCTGTTAGAAAAAATGAAAGAAATTGCTAAACGTAAGAAAATTAAAGTTTGCGAAGGGGTATATTTTATGGTTTTAGGGCCAAATTTTGAAACCGCTGCAGAGGTTAGAATGTTTGGCCAATTAGGTGGGGATGCTGTTGGTTGTTCTACAGTACCAGAAGTTATTGCTGCTAAACATTGCTCAATGGATGTTTTGGGTATATCTGTCATTACTAATTATGGTGCAGGACTAATGCACAATACCCCATCTCATGAAGAAACATTAAGAGAAGCAGCGGCAGCATCAGATAACCTTATTAAACTGCTGACTGCTTTTATTAAAGAGGAGGGCTAAAGATGTTACCTCAAGAGATTATACGCAAAACTCGTGATAACAAAAAGCTAACAAGAGAAGAAATTAATTTTTTTATTAAAGGACTAACCAGTAATAAAATTGCAGATGTTCAGGCAGCATCATTTTCTATGGCTGTTTTTTTGAACGGCTTATCAAAAGAAGAAATCTTAGCTTTAACATTGGCTATGAGAGATTCCGGGGAGAAACTATCATGGAAAGAAATAGTTAATGGTCCTATAGTTGATAAACATTCAACAGGTGGTGTAGGTGATAAAGTTAGCTTAATGTTAGCTCCGATGTTGGCAGTTTGTGGTGCATACGTACCTATGATTGCAGGAAGAGGATTAGGACATACCGGAGGAACTTTAGATAAGTTAGATGCCATTGCCGGATACAAAACAAATGTAACAATCAATAAATTTAAAGATACAGTGAAAAAAGTAGGTTGTGCTATAATTGGCCAAACAGCTAATTTAGCACCTGCAGATAAAAAACTTTATGCGATTCGCGATGTCTGTGCCACTGTTGAATCAATTCCTCTGATAACAGCATCTATACTTTCTAAAAAATTAGCCGCCGGATTACAATATTTGGTTATGGATGTTAAATGTGGTAATGGTGCGTTTATGGAAAATATCAAAAGAGCAATTGCGTTAGCTCGTTCCATTGTTCATGTAGCAAATGGTGCACATACTAAAACTACAGCTCTTTTAACAGATATGAATAGTGTATTGGGAACAACAGTTGGTAATGCATTAGAAGTTAAAGAAGCACTTCGCTATCTTAAAGGTGAAAAAGCTGATGAAAGACTTGATACAATTACAATGACACTATGTAAGGAATTGCTAGTAAATAGTGGAATAGCAAAAACAGATAACGAAGCAGAAATAAAGCTTCGTAAAAGCATTTCATCAGGATTAGCCTATGAACATTTTGTAAAAATGACTCACGAATTAGGTGCTTCTTCAGGTGTTGTTGAAAAATTTGTAGAAAAAGGCCCTCAAGCTCATTATGTGGCGCCAATTTATGCTACAAAAGAAGGGTATATATCAGCTATAGATACAAGAAAAATAGGTCTGTCAGTCATTATTATGGGAGGAGGTCGAACAACCCCTGAACAGAAAATAAATTATACCACTGGCTTCACGGACTTTTGCCAAATAGGGGATAAGGTAGATAAAAAAACACCATTGTGCTATATCCATGCAGAAGATAAAGAATTAATATCTATGGTAGGTACGCAAGTTAGAGAAGCTATAAAAATAACAAGCGATAAACCCCAAAAATCACCGACAATTATCCAAAAAATCGCTTAAATATTAAGCTTTCTTGGGTTTCTTAGGTTGCGGCGGAGCCATAAAACCTGCACGAGATTTATAATTATTAATTTTATGCAATAAAGTATAATCAGGCATACCGTCTTGAGGAAGATGCCATCTTTTTTGTAATTTTCTGACAGCTTCTGCTGTTTTAGGACCGTAACGCCCATCTTCTTTTAATCCTGATTCCATGGTTTTATTTGCAAAATGTTGCACTTTTAAAATATCTTCATCAGTTAGTTTATAGTTAGATTTTTCAACTAAAGGTACAAATTTTTTAGTGTTTTGAGCATAATCAGCAAGTTTAACAACAGCCAATGCATAATTTATAGAGCGATTCCAAATCATAATTCTCCGGAAATTGCTAAGCGTTATATAAGCTCGTCCGCGTCTGCCATCTGGCAATATAATACCTGCTGCGGCATCTTTTGGTAAATTCAAAGCTTTTCCATCTGCACCAACAACACCAAGTTTTTTCCATTCATCAACAGTTTTATATTTCTTTAGTCCCACTAAATCATAATCAAAATTCCAAGGCAATAATACTTCCTGTCCCCAAGGCTCATTCGGTTTCCAACCAAGTTTAGAAAGATAATTTGCAGCAGAGGCAATAGCATCACCAAAATTATCCCAAATGTCGGCAACACCATCTCCATCATAATCGACGGCATAAGCATTATATGTTGAAGGCATAAATTGGAAATGTCCCATAGCTCCGGCCCAAGAGCCTTTCATCTTCTCACCACTCAAATCATATTTATCCATAATTTTTAAAACATTATAAAGTTCTTGCTTAAAAAACTTAGAGCGACGGTTTTTATAACTTAAATTCGTTAATCCATCAATTAAATGGTGTTTACCTTTATTATAACCGAAATGTGTTTCCACTCCCCAAAATGAGACTAAATAATTAATAGGAACACCTGTTTTTTGACTAAGTTTTTGATATTTTTTTGTAAGAGTTTTATAGTGTTGGCGAGCTTTTATTACTTTATCTTTATTAACCAATTTATTAATATATGCATCTGAAGTAAGCACAAATTCAGCTTGTTTTTTATCATGTTTTAATACTGCCGGTTTTACTTCATGAAAATAGTCGCTTTTATATGCTCGATTTATAGTTTTTTGAGAAATTCCTTTAGCGCGCATTTCTTTTTTTAGTCCGTTAAGCCAAGTATTCCATTCTTTGCGTTGTTCTTGAACACTTTTAACGGCCCATGCCGGGGAGATGATAAAATTAGCTAAAAATATAATAAATAAAAGTCTCTTAAACATTTTTTCCTGCCATTATAAAATTACATTGTTTAGAATATAAAATAAATATCTTTACTTTCTCCTAACAATCAACAGTTTACATAAAAAAAATTTTATGTTAAAGAAGAATAAGGAGTAATTTGATGAATATTAATGAATTTAAGAAAGATTTACCTGATAAAAAAGCTATATTGGGAATAGATTACGGCTCTAAGAGAATGGGACTTGCTGTATCAGATTTACTGTGTACAATTGCTTCCGCATATAAAATTCTTTACAGAAAAAAATTGGAGCAAGATTTAGTAGAACTAGAAAAAATAATCAAGGAAAAAGAAATTGGAGCAATAGTAATGGGGCTACCTTTACAAATGAACGGAGAAGAAGGATCTATGGCTACAGAAGTTCGCCGATTCGCAGAAGTGCTAGAAAAAAGATTTGCCTTACCTGTACTTTTATGGGATGAACGTTTATCATCATCAGCAGCAGAAAATTTTTTAATTAAAGAAGTTGATTTATCGCGCAAAAAACGTGCC
>JAGCRL010000212.1 GCA_017964705.1 Alphaproteobacteria bacterium | reverse complement strand
TTGTAAAAAATTTTGGGGTGGCGACAATAGAAATTTTAAAAATTTCTTTTAAATAAATAGTATTCGTTTTAAAGGAGATTCAGCTGATGAAAAGATAGGGTTTTTTATGACAATTTTCTTGCAAATTTTTTGTTTTGCTTTATACATAGTATGAATCTATTTATTGTTTTATTTTTGGAGATATATAATCATGACGAGTACAGTTAAAAAAACAGCTGTTAATAATCAGACAATAGAACATGCGCAGAATTTTGCAATTTTAAGTCCGGTAGGGGGGGATATGAATAACTTACTTTCAAAAAAAGAAATGGAATGTATTATTAACGGTGATTATGAAAATGTTATGGCTGTGCTCGGTATTCATCGTGATAAAGGAAGTAAGGAAGTATTTATCCGCGCTTATAAACCACATACAAAATCAATTGAACTTTTAACCAGGGACGGAACTTCTTTGGGGATGATGACAAAACTTGATGAAAGAGGTTTTTATCAAATCAATTTAGGTTTAATGAATGTAGACGGATTTAAGCATAAATTTAGAATCACCAATGACCAAGACCATGTTTATGAAGAAGAGGACATTTATTCTTTTCCATCTGTTTTAGGAGACATAGATGAGTATCTTTTTGCAGAAGGTAATCATTTAGATCTTTATAAAAAGCTCGGCGCACATCTGATGGAAATCGATGGTGTTAAAGGTGTTGGTTTTTCCGTTTGGGCACCAAATGCCAAACGTGTTTCGGTGGTAGGTGCTTTTAATAATTGGGATGGCCGAGTTAATGTTATGCGTAAACATTATAATTGCGGAGTATGGGATATTTTTATTCCAAACATCGTAGAGGGAGAATATTATAAATTTGAAATTAAAACTCAGGAAGGTTTCATTTTGACCAAGAGTGACCCGATGGCTTTTTATGCGGAAGTTCGTCCGAACACAGCATCTATTGTTTATGATTTGAATCATTATACATGGGGTGATCAAAATTGGATGCAGTATCGTTCTGCATATAATAGTTTTGATCGTGCGATGAGTATTTATGAAGTACATTTGGGGTCTTGGCGTCGCAAAGGTAAGGATGGTGCTGAGTTCTTAAATTATCGCGAATTAGCAGATACACTGGTTCCTTATGTTATGAATATGGGATTTACACATGTTGAATTTATGCCGTTGTGCGAACACCCGTTGGATGCTTCTTGGGGATACCAGGTTACAGGTTTGTTTGCTCCTACTTCTCGTTTTGGTACACCGGATGATTTCAGATATATGATAGATAAATTCCACCAAGCTAATATCGGGGTTATCATGGATTGGGTGCCGGCTCATTTTCCAAAAGATGGTCATGGATTAGTTGAGTTTGACGGTACGCATTTATATGAACACGCAGATCCGAGAAAAGGTGAACATAAAGATTGGGGAACCAAGATTTATAATTATGGTCGTACAGAGGTGAGTAACGTACTTTGTTGCAGTGCACTTTATTGGCTTAAAGAATATCATATAGACGGGTTGAGAGTTGATGCGGTTGCTTCAATGCTTTATTTGGATTATTCCCGTAAAGACGGAGAGTGGATTCCAAATATTTATGGCGGAAATGAAAATCTTGAGGCGATTGCATTTATCCGTAAAATGAATGAACTGTGCTATGGTACTTGTCCGGGAACTTTGACTTGTGCTGAAGAATCGACTGCATGGCCAATGGTTTCCAGACCGACTTCTATGGGCGGACTTGGTTTTGGATATAAATGGAATATGGGGTGGATGAATGATACATTGACCTATATCAGTAAAGATGCAATTTATCGTAAATATGAACATGGTAAATTAACATTCGGTTTGCTTTATGCTTTTAATGAAAACTTTATTTTGCCGATTTCTCATGATGAAGTTGTACACGGAAAAGGTTCTATGCTTTCTAAAATGCCAGGTGATGAGTGGCAAAAGTTTGCTAATTTGCGTGCATATTACGGATTTATGTGGACCCATCCGGGTAAAAAACTTTTGTTTATGGGATGTGAATTCGGACAAGATTGGGAGTGGAATTCCGCAGAAAGTTTGAGATGGCATTTGTTAGAATATCCGATGTATAAAGGTATGCAAAATTGTGTGCGTGATTTAAACTTAATGTATAAAGGAAATTCGGCTTTCTATGAAGAAGATTTTGATTCTAAGGGGTTTGAATGGATAGATCATGCTAATGCGGATGATAGTGTAGTTTCTTATATACGTCGCGGGCATGACTATAATAATTATATGATTGTAGTTTCAAACTTTACACCGGTTGTTCGGCATGATTTTAAACTCGGGGTTCCGGATAGCGGTGCTTACCAAGAAATCTTTAATAGTGATGATAAAAATTATTGGGGAAGCGGTGTTAAAAATGAAGGTGAGTTGATAGCGGATGATAATTCTGTTTGCGGACGCCCACATTCGCTTACATTAACTTTGCCGCCACTTTCTACTATTGTTTTGAAACATATTAGGTATTAGTTTTTGGCTTAGAGAGGGAGTATGCCAGATATTAAGGTATGGGACGGACGGAGTTATCCGTTAGGAGCAACAGCAGATGAATGGGGGGTTAATTTTGCCTTGTTTTCTGCTAATGCGTTGCGGATAGAACTTTGCCTGTTTGATAAAAGCGGAGTGAAAGAAATCGCTCGCTATGAAATGCCTGTCAGAGAAAATAATATCTGGCATATTTATCTTGAAGGGGTAAAACCGGGACAAGTTTATGGCTATCGTGTTTACGGACCATATGATCCGGCACGCGGAAAACGTTTTAATCCAAATAAATTGCTGATAGATCCGTATGCCAAAAAATTAATAGGCCGGTTGATTTGGCACAAAGCTATTTTTGGTTATGATATGGATAGCTCAGAAAAAGATTTGTCTTTTTCAACATTAGATAGTGCTCCTTATGTTCCAAAATCTGTTGTGGTTGGGTCTAATGATTTTGATTGGGGACAAGATGAGCCGCCTCAAATTGATGAGGCAAAAATGGTTCTGTATGAACTAAACGTTAAAGGTTTTACAAAGTTACATCCTAAGGTGCAAGACGCAAGGCGCGGAACTTTTGCCGGTTTAGCCAGTCATAGTATTTGTAATTATTTAAAATGGTTGGGAGTTACTTCTATAGAACTTCTGCCGGTGCATGCTTTTATGGCAGAACGAAACGAGGGAATCCATAAAAATTATTGGGGGTATGAAACACTTAGTTTTTTTGCTTTTGAACCGAGTTATTTAGTGGGAGCGGAAATTAATGATTTCAAAAAAATGGTTAAACGTTTTCACGAAAACGGTTTAGAAGTTATTTTGGATATGGTTTATAATCATACATTTGAAGGTAACCATTTGGGGCCTACATTATGTTATCGCGGAATTGATAATGAAAGTTATTATAAATTAGACGGTACGAATAAACGTTATTACTATGACAGTACCGGTTGCGGTGCATCGTTTAATATACAGAATCCATATGTGTTGAGATTGGTTATGGATTCATTGAGATATTTGGTTGAAGAAATGCACGTTGATGGTTTCAGATTGGATTTGGCAGTTTCTTTGGCACGTGTGCGGCAAGATTTTTCACAAAGCAGCGGCTTTTT